>CAIPJU010000794.1 GCA_903865465.1 uncultured Bacteroidota bacterium | reverse complement strand
TTTGACATTGCGGTGACTTTTTTCTTCATCCTGTCAAGGTGATGAGTGTACCAGCTGCCAACATTTAAAAGCACAATTATCGCAAACAGTGCAAGTATTGAAAACCAAAGGATACCATGCTGCCCAAAGGGGACTATGATCAATGCTGCCAGGATTGGTCCCAGTGAGCTTCCCAGGTTGCCACCTACCTGGAAAATGGATTGGGCCAGTCCTCTGCGGCCACCCGAAGCCATATAGGCAACCTTCGATGCTTCAGGATGAAAAACAGACGATCCTGTACCGATTACAGCTACAGAGACCAAAAGCAAAGCATAACTCCCTGCCCGTGAAAGGAGAATTAAGCCTGTCAGGGTAAAAACCATGCCGGCAGCAAGAGAATAAGGTTGCGGTTTACGATCGGTATATAATCCTATAAGCGGCTGAAACAAAGAGGCTGTTAACTGAAATACAAGGGTAATGATCCCTATCTGAGAAAAGTTAAGGTGAAAAGAATCCTTAACAACCGGATATATTGAAGGGATAAGCGACTGAATGGTATCGTTAAGAAGATGGGAGATGCTGATTGACAATAAAATGGAAAAGACTGTTTTTCCAGCTATATCGCCGGCGGTTGTTGCTAAAATGTCAGGATCCTGATTTTGCATATTTCTGAAAATGAATCCGACAAAATTAAACATCCGTTCTATAACATGTAATATAAAACAATAAGATTTTATAAGCTGAATCACTAGTGAAGCTGAAGATTTATGTGAAAAAAAAACAAGAGTGAGTGCCGAAGATACTAACCGAAGCGTAAGTGCGGGAGAGGGAGTTCTCCTTCTTTTATTACCTTAGCAGTACATTACCGACACGATATGAGAAAATCATTCTTCCTGCTGACAATAATTCTGACAGTTGCCTGCAACCTTCAGGCACAGCCGTCATCCTTTCTCCTGAATGAAGGCTGGAAAGCCCGGAGGGCAAAAGATGTTCTGGCCGACGGAACCGAAATTACCTCTCCCGGTTTCAGACCTGAAGGATGGTCAGATGCCGTAGTTCCGGGTACCATTCTGTCAACCCTTCTTCACAACAGGCAAATACCCGATCCATTCTTCGGCATGAATAATAATCTTATTCCCGACGTGTATGAAACCGGCAGGGATTATTACACTTACTGGTTTTACAAGGAATTTGACCTTCCGGCTATCAGTGAGGAAAAGAATGTTTGGCTCAGCTTCAGGGGGATAAACTATTTTGCTGAGATATTTCTGAACGGGAGAAGGGTTAATATCAACACCCATGAAGGCATGTACCTCAGGGAAAAGTACAATATAACTTCTTTTATAAACCGCGGGAAAACGAACAAACTTGCCGACAGGGTATCACCTCCCGACCCTGTCGGCAATCCAAACGGAGGTCAGGGAGGTGATGGTACCATAGGAAAAAGTGTGACCATGCAGTTTACAGCAGGTTGGGACTGGATATGCCCGGTTCGTGACCGCAATACCGGGATATGGGACCAGGTGGCAGTTGAAATTACCGGAGCGGTCGATCTTCGCAATCCATATATCGCAACGAGGGTTCCTGAGATCAGACAGCCCGGGGAACCTCAAAAACCTGCATTTATAAAACCCTCAATAGAAATAGTCAACCCTTCTCCATCGGCCGTTAAGGGTGTACTGTCTGTTTCTGTTGATGGCCGGTCTGAAAGTTTACCTGTTACTCTTAATCCTAATGAAAATAAAACTGTCTCACTGCCTGAACTAAAGATAGAAAACCCCCGTCTCTGGTGGCCTAATGGCATGGGGGAACAGCCTCTTTACAAGGTGATCTTTGATTTTTCTTCAAAAAGCGGTATTACTTACGACTCTGAAGAGGTTAATACAGGACTAAGGGAGACAGGCAATTACTGGGACGAAAAATTAAAATCGAGGGTTTTCACGGTAAACGGACAGAAGGTATTTATTAAGGGTGGCAACTGGATCGCATCTGACATGTTAATTAGACTTAGCCGTGAGAGATACGAAGCTGAAGTCAGAATGCATGCAGAAATGAATATGAACATGATAAGAGTCTGGGGAGGAGGGTTGACTGAAAGGCCAGAATTTTACGATGCATGCGATAAGTACGGGATACTCGTATGGCAGGATCTGTGGATATCGGGCGACTGCAACGGGGAGTGGGCCGACCAGACTAAGAAGGAATCACAGGCAATGAGGAAATCCTATCCCGACAAACATTCCCTTTTCCTGGAATCGGTAACCGACCAGGTGAAGATGCTCAGGAATCATCCCAGCCTATTCCTTTGGTGCGGCAGTAATGAAACCCTCCCGGCTCAGGATATATTGCAGGCACTTAAAGAGAAAATTTTCCCGGAATATGATCCTCAAAGGTATTTCCTTGAATACTCAACATCTCCTGAACTTATGACAAACAGCAAAGGCGGTACCGGCGACGGACCATATAACATCAGGGAACCTGAGTCAATGTTCCTGGAAAGATCATTCCCGTTTAATCCCGAAACCGGTTCGATAGGAATCCCGAATTATGACGGTCTTGTAAAATTCATGCCACAGGATGAACTTATACCTCCGCAGGGACCGAGGCCTGGAAAATCTTGGCTTTATCATAAATATTTACCACTGGCAGATTTTCCCGACAGATATGGAAAAGTAAAGGACATAAAGGATTTCTGCTCCAAGGCCCAGCTTGTGGGATATGAGCAGTACAGGGCCTTGCAGGAGGCATTTAACTATAAAATTTGGGAATGGTATTCCGGCATGCTTATATGGAAGGATCAGAACCCGTGGACTGCCCTTCGGGGATTCTTTTATGACTACTATCTCGATTATACAG
>CAIPJU010000793.1 GCA_903865465.1 uncultured Bacteroidota bacterium | reverse complement strand
GAATTTAATATCAAAATAAAATGAGAAGAGCGTTATCAATGTTTTGCTTAATCGCAGTAGTTCTTGCTTCATGCAGTCAGAATAAACAGGGTGCGAACCCTGGGGCGGTTCCGGGCAGAAGTATGGGGCCCGGCACAGCTGTTGTAAGAGATTATGCGGTCCTTACCCTTTCTCCAAGATCAGCTACGATCCATCAGGATTTTCCTGCCACTATCCAGGGACAACGTGTAATAGAGATCAGACCAATGATTAACGGATATTTGCAGGACATATATGTCAATGAGGGTGATCAGATAAAAAAAGGACAGCTCTTATTCAAGATATTAAATCCGATTTATGAGCAGCAGGTTATAACCGCAAAAGCGCGCATCAACAGTGCTCAGGCAGATGTCAATTCGGCAAAGATCGAAATTGACAAGATCAGGCCACTGGTTGAGAAAGAGATTGTAAGCAACTACAGGCTCCAGTCAGCTGAACTGATACTTCAGGCTAAAGAGGCTGCACTCGAGCAAACCAGGGCAGAACTCAACAATGCCGAAACAAATCTGAATTATACCATTATAAGAAGTCCGCAGGATGGAATAATTGGAACAATCCCTTATAAAAACGGTGCATTAGTCAGCAGTACAAGTCCGGAACCACTGACTAATCTGTCGGACATTCAAAATGTATTGGCTTACTTCTCCTGGAATGAGAAGCAGCTGCTCGATATGCTTTCGGCTACTCCGGGGATGACCCTTGAGGAGAAGGTGAAAAGCATGCCTCCGGCAACTCTTATACTGGCTAACTCATCGGAATATCCCGACAAGGGAAAGGTTGAAATGGCCAGCGGACTTATCTCCACCGAAACAGGGTCAGCTACCTTCAAGGCAATATTTCCAAACCGTAATGGCCTCATCAGAAGCGGCGCCAGTGCAATAGTAAGGATACCAGAGTCAATCGACAGCGTTTTTGTTATTCCCCAGGGGGCAACCTATGAATTGCAGAATAAACGTTTTGTTTACAAGGTAGGCAGCGACAACAAGGTCAGCGCCATTGTCTTTACCTCTGTTCCAAGCGATAACGGACAATATTTTCTTGTAAAGGATGGTCTGAAATCAGGCGACAGGGTCGTTATTGAAGGTGTTGGTTCCTTGCGTGATGGGGCAGTGATAAACCCCAAAGAGACTAATGCCATAAATTATAATAGTCAAATCAAGTAAGCCCTAAAAAATCAGATTATGTTCAGAAGATTCATTGAAAGGCCTGTTCTAAGTACCGTTATCTCAATCATCATTGTGATGCTTGGTATATTGGGACTGGTAAACCTTCCCATAGAGCAATATCCTAACATAGCCCCTCCGACAGTAAGCGTGATGGCAGGCTATGCAGGCGCCAATGCGGAAGTTGTACTGAATAGTGTAATCATTCCGCTCGAAGAGCAGATTAACGGGGTTGAAGGAATGACATACATGACTTCAAGGGCTACGAATGACGGGGGCGGATCGATCAACGTCTTCTTTAAGGTCGGAACCGATCCCAATATGGCTGCCGTCGAAGTTCAGAACAGGGTCGCTTCAGCAGCAGGCATTCTGCCTGCGGAAGTCACCAGGGCTGGCGTTTCGGTACGAAAACAGCAGTCAGGAATGTTATTGATCACGGCTTTGTACAGCGAAAATCCTGCATATGATCAGCTTTTTCTTCAGAATTACGCCGACATCAACATAATACCCAAACTTAAAAGGGTAAAAGGAGTTGGAGGAGCAAGCGCTTTCGGGTCAATGACCTATTCGATGAGAATATGGCTGAAACCCGATGTTATGTCGGTATACGGTGTAAGCACCAGCGATATTACAGCAGCACTCAGCGATCAGAATATTGAAGCAGCCCCCGGCAGCTTCGGTGAGAGAGGTGGACAGAGCTTCCAGTATATAATAAGATATTCAGGCAAGCTCAAAAAAGTTGGGGAGTATGAAAATATAATCATAAGGTCGGAAGGGAATGGACATTTTCTCAGGCTGAAGGATGTAGCAACAGTGGAATTGGGGTCGCAGTCATATAACAGTAATATGCTTGTAAACGGGAACTCTGCTACAAACATTGCTGTAAGCCAGACATCCGGATCGAATGCACGCGATGTTATCAGCGAATCACTCAAGGTGATGGATGAAGCGGCAAAATCATTTCCCGAAGGTGTTCACTATTTCAATATTGTTAATGCCAACAGGTTTCTTGATGCTTCCATTGAAAAGATCCTGAGAACCATTCTTGAAGCCTTTATTCTGGTATTCATCGTTGTTTACCTTTTCCTCCAGGATTTCAGATCAACATTGATTCCTGCCATTTCAGTACCAGTAGCTATTATTGGCACATTTTTCTTCCTCGATCTGTTCAATTTCAGCATAAACCTCCTCACTCTTTTTGCCCTGGTACTTGCAATTGGAATTGTTGTAGATGATGCCATAGTGGTCGTGGAGGCAGTTCATGCGAAGCTCGACCAGGGATATACCTCTGCCAGGAAGGCATCAATCGATGCCATGAATGATATCTCGGTGGCAATTGTCTCAATTACACTTGTTATGGCATCGGTATTTATCCCAGTTACTTTTATTGGCGGTTCCTCAGGTGTCTTTTTCAAGCAGTTTGGGGTCACCCTGGCTATTGCAATTATGATTTCGGCTGTCAATGCACTTACTTTAAGTCCGGCACTCGCAGCAATATTCCTGAAGCCCAAAAATGAGGAGGATAAGAAACAGGGGAAAATGAAAGCTTTCTATTCTTCATTTAATGCGGGTTTCAATGCAGTCAGAGAGAAATATGGAAAGTCTGTGGAGATTCTTTCGAAAAGAAAGAAAGTTGTAATATTGGCTGTTGTTATCTTCTCAGCAGGGCTGGTTGTGCTTATGAAAACCACACCTTCCGGATTTGTACCCGATGAGGATATGGGCGCAGTTTTTGTGAATATTATGATGCCTCCTGCGACATCACTCGAACGTACTACAAAGGTTGTTAACCAGGTCGATAGCCTGTGCAGAACTATTCCCGGTATTAACAATGTATTGCGAAGCGTCGGGATGAGTATGATGGCAGGTAGCGGTAGCGCATACGGAATGATAATTCTTGAACTCAAGAACTGGAAGGATAGGAAATCGATCGCCAATACAGATGTTATACAGAATATTATCAGGAAAACATCAGGTATCAAAGATGCCAGGATTATGCCCTATTCCATGCCGACAATCATGGGATTCGGTATCAGCGGAGGATTTTCATTTGAACTGCAGGACAAAGGAGGGCATACCATAAATGAATTTTATAAGGTGGCCCAGGATTTTCTCGCAGCCCTTAATCAAAGGCCAGAAATTCAGATGGCAACAACAACTTTTAACCCGAATTTTCCGCAGTATCTGCTTGAAGTGAATGTCCCCAAGATTAAGGAGGCTGGTTTGACAGTCAGCGGAATAATGAGGACCATGCAGGCAACTTTCGGCGGATTATATGTCGATAATTTCAACCAGTTCGGAAAACAGTACAGGATAATGGTCCAATCCGATCCGAAATATCGTGCCAGTGAGAGAGACCTTAATAAAATCCTCATTGCTACACGAAATAATAAAATGGCGCCCGTAACTGAGTTTATTAAACTGACGAAAGTTTATGGACCAGAGAGTATTTCGCGCTTTAATATGTTTACATCGATCAGTGTAAATGGTTCGCCTAAGAAGGGATATGGTTCCGGAGCGGCTATGCTTGCAATTGACGATGTTGCCAGGCAAACATTGCCAAAGGGATACGGTTACGAGTTTTCAGGTTCAAGCCGCGAAGAACAGAGCAGCGGTTCGCAGTCGATCTATATTTTTATCCTCTGTATCCTGTTTGTCTATTTCCTTCTGAGCGCACTTTATGAGAGTTATCTTCTGCCCTTTGCAGTTCTTCTTTCACTTCCGGTCGGTTTGTGCGGCACCTTCATCTTTGCGAGGATATTTGATGTCGAGAATAACATTTATATGCAGATCTCTCTAATCATGCTTATTGGTCTTCTGTCTAAAAATGCAATCCTGATTGTTGAATTCGCTGCAACGCGCCGGGAAAAAGGGATGTCTATACTTCAGGCTGCTACCGAAGGCGCAAAGGCCAGGCTGCGACCTATAATAATGACCTCATTTGCTTTTATAGTTGGTGTTTTGCCTCTGATGTTTTCGGTTGGTGCAGGAGCTAACGGCAACAGGTCAATCGGTACTTCGGCTGTTGGGGGTATGCTTTTTGGTACTTTATTGGGAATACTGGTGATTCCAGTCCTCTTTATTATATTCCAGACCCTTCAGGAAAAATTGAGGATAGGAAAAGAACACGGGCATCACGATAATATTGAAATTGAAGCTATATAAAAATGATTATTATGCATTTACGTTCAAATTATATATTCAGGTCTGCTTTCCTGTTTACTATTCTGATTATATCTTTCAGCTCCTGCAAGATTATGGAGCCATACAGGAAACCAACTGTGGTAAAGGAAGAAAGCCTCTACAGGGATCAGGCAGCCGGCGATTCTTCTAATATAGCAGATATTCCTTGGAGAAAGCTCTTCTCTGATAAGATTCTGATAGCTCTGATCGATGAGGCTCTTGTGAACAATCCTGATCTTCAAATAGCTATGGCAAGGATGAAGAAGACTGAGGCTACTCTTAAGCAGAGCAGGGCTGCATTTTTTCCGACTCTTTCAGTTGCTCCGGCCATTAATATTCAAAAAAGTGATTTAACCGGATTAATAAGGGATTATCAGATTGCTGCCAGCACCTCATGGGAAGCTGATATATGGGGACGATTAAGGAATCAGAAGAGGGCCAGCCTCGACCTGTTTCTGAGAAGTGAATCATACAAGAGGGCTGTTCAGTCACAACTGATTGCGGATGTTGCAAATATCTACTACACCATTCTTGCCCTGGATGCCAAACTTCAGGTTACTGAAAAGACCATCGAATACAGGAATTCTGAGGTGGAAACAATAAGGTTAATGAAGGACAATGATATGGTTACAGGTGCTGATCTTGTTCAGAGCCAGGCTAATCTCTATTCGGCAAAGGTTTCACTTCCTGATATCAAACAGAGCATTTATGAAACTGAAAATACCCTCAGCCTTATTCTGGGCAGAAATCCCGGTCCGGTAACCAGAGGCTCTCTTTCAGATCAGGAAATTTCCGGAAGTCTTCATACTGGAGTTCCGGCCCTGATGCTTGCAAACCGACCCGATGTTCAGGAAGCAGAATACCAGTTAAGATATGGCTATGAAATGACTAATGCGGCACGCAAATCATTCTACCCTACTCTTACAGTATCCGCTACCGGTGGCTATATGGCAACTGATATATCAAAAATGTTTGATCCTTCTTCATTGTTCTGGAATGTGCTGGGTGGTCTCACACAGCCCGTCTTCAATAAAGGAATGAACAGGCAACGGCTTCAGATGGCCATGGCCGACCAGGAAGAGTATCTCCTTTCCTATAAACAGGTGCTTCTCAGGTCAGGTGAGGAAGTTGCAAATTCAATGTATTCGTACCAGAATGCAAGCGAAAAGATATCATTGAGAAAATCACAGATTGAATACCTGCAGAAATCAGTCGACTATACCATGGAGCTTCTTAAATATACTTCGTCAACAACTTATACCAATGTACTTATGGCAGAGATGAACCTTCTCTCTGCACAGCTGGGAAGTATCAACGATAAGCTTCAACAGCTTCAGTCGGTGGTTATTCTTTATAAAAGCCTTGGTGGCGGGTGGAAGTAATTGATATATAAAAAAATAGGATCCTATTTGCTAAAATAGGATCCTATTTTAGCAATCAGGATTAACCAATCAACAGGCCTTCGATTCTGACTTTGTAACTTCCGTCTCTCATCTTGGTGACTGCATTTACAAGGCCGCTGTGTCGCCATTGAAGCATGCATCTTCTTGGAAGGAACCAGTATCGGCGACCTAATTTTATCTCCTCCTTCGATTCTTTTATTATACCTTCGTAAGCCTGGGATACATAATATCCTATATCTATAAAACCCTGACTACGGGGTTTCAGAGGCCCGGTAACATACCAGTTTATTACCCCATTTCGTGCGTCAACCTCTGATACAACTCCGCAATGGGTTATCGGACATCCGCACGACATTCCCATTGGCCGGCCAATCATTATATCACCCTTTTTTACTCCCAACTCCTTAACAAGCGTTGGATTATATGGAAGTATAGTCTCTTTCGGTCCGGGTTCTCCTTCGAATATGTCAAGGATAAAATCAAACTCCCTTTTAAGGCTATCTTTCCATTCCAGCTTTGCACCAAGATTTTCACCCGCACAGCTGAGGCAATTCGCATGATTTGTAACTTTTCTTTCAGCACTTCTTACATGAATGCATCTTTTCAGATCAGTTTCGCTGTTGTCGACAGCAGTTGAGAATTCAATACAGGTTTTATATCCGCATGCTCCGCAATCAAGTTTGGGAAGGAGACCGAGAGTGCCGGGATTTAAAGTTAAAGTTTCAGGATTCATTTTTAATATTTTATTTTCAAATTAATGTGCATTAACCTATTGAATACTTTTGGATAATAAAATGGAAGAGGAGATTCATCCTAATATTTTGAACATGTTGAATTTCCTGAAAAGATCGATGTAAGAGAATTAATTGATTCCAATAATGCATGCTCTAATATTTTAACATCGTTCACTGTAGAATACCTGCCAAAACTAACTCGTATACCTCCCCTGGCTTCGAATTGATTAAGCCCGATAGACTGAAGCACGTGGGATGCATTCCCTGTCTTATCGT
>CAIPJU010000792.1 GCA_903865465.1 uncultured Bacteroidota bacterium | reverse complement strand
CTGTATAATGGAAGAAAACGGAAGGACAGAAAACTTTTTTGTTGGCCGCTCCAACCGGACAGGTTCTGAGCTCCTAACCAACGAACTCATCGACGAACTCTCGGCAGAAGCGGTTTCAAAAACTGCAAAACTCTTCAGTGCAACAAAACCAAAAGCAGGAGAGATGGAGATCGTAGTTGGCGCCGGTGAATCAGGTATACTTCTGCATGAGGCAATGGGTCATGCCTTCGAGGCTGACTTCAACCGGAAAAACCTCTCCGTTTTCTGCGACAAAATGGGAAAGAAGATAGCTGAAAACTTTGTTTCGATATATGATGATGGCACGATGCCCGGAAAACGGGGATCGATCAACATCGATGATGAAGGAAATCAGACCCAGAATACCTGCCTTGTAAATAAGGGGGTACTCTCAAGTTATCTGCACGACAGAATAAGCGCATCTTACTATAAGGTTGCTCCTACCGGTAATGGCAGAAGACAGGATTTCCGCAATATTCCTATTCCGAGGATGAGAACAACTTATATGGGTAACGGTCCTCACAAAAAAGATGAAATCATAGCAAGTGTCAAAAATGGAATATATGTCGACAGCTTCAGCAATGGCCAGGTTAATATAGGTCAGGGCGACTTTACATTCTTCGTTAAATTCGGATATCTTATCGAGAACGGAAAGCTGACGACACCTATTAAAGATGTTAACATTATAGGTAATGGTCCGAAAGCGCTGGCTGATATAGTTATGGTTGCTGATGACATGAAAATTACTGATGGAATCTGGACATGCGGCAAGGATGGCCAGGGAGCACCCGTTTCAATGGGGATACCAACGGTTAAAATCAAAAAACTGACAGTAGGTTGAATCAATTGCTAACTACGAAAGAAAAATTATGAATACAACTGATAAATATTCATTGGCCGAAATGGCTATTGATCATGCCATTAAGAATGGAGCCGATCAGGCCTCTGTCTCTATTTCTGATAACCGGAACACATCTATTGAAATAAGGGATCAGAAGATAGACAAATTGATTGAATCAAACCAGTCCAGTTTCAGGATATCGCTGTATACCAATAAGAAATACTCCTCTCATTCAACCAACAGGATGAAAAAGGAGGATCTTCTTAAGTTTATTGACGAAGCCCTCAATGCCACAAAATTTCTTGCAGAGGATGAATTTCGTTCCCTGCCCGACCCTGAATTGTATTATAAGGGTGGTGGCGCGGACCTGAATACCTATGATCCCAAACTCGATGCTGTTGAAGCGCAAATAAAGATAGGAATAGCAAACCAGGCACTTAATGAGGCTTATAAGAAAGATGAAAGGATAATTTCTGTAAGTTCTTATTATTCAGATTATATAGGCAATGGAATTCAGGTTACAAGCAATGGATTTAAAGGTGACTGGAAGAGCACAAACGTTAATCTTTCTGTATCTGTTTCGATAAAAAGCGATTCGGGACGTCCTTCGGATTACTGGTATGAAAATGCCATATTCCTCGACAAGCTCAAAACCGATGGTATTGGGAAAAAGGCTCTTGAAAGGAGTATCAATAAAATTGGCCCCACAAAAATTGGGACAGGCAAATATCAGGTTCTTATCGAAAACAGGGTTGCGGGACGAATGGGTGGACCGGTCTTCTCCTCCCTCCAGGGAAACAGTCTTTATAACAAGCAATCCTTTCTGATTGGGATGGAAAACAAAGCTGTCACTTCATCGCTTCTGACCATTACCGATGATCCTTTAATTCAGGCAGGGATGGGGTCAAGGCTTTTTGACGATGAAGGCTTTGCTGCAGTAAAAAGACCGGTAATCGAGAAAGGTGTGCTTAAGAGTTACTATATCGACAACTATTATGGCAAAAAGCTTGGTATGAAACCCACTTCGGGAAGCTCTTCAAATTTAATTATTACCCCTGGTACCAGAACTATGAATGAAATGCTGGAATCTATGAAGAAGGGTGTGTTTATAACAGGTTTCATTGGCGGAAACTGCAATCAGAGCACTGGTGACTTCTCTTATGGTATTGAAGGATATTATATTGAGAACGGTAAAATTGTTCATCCTGTTAATGAGATGAATATCGCAGGAAACATGAAGAGCGTCTGGTTCAACCTTGTGGAGCTTGGAAACGACGTCATGGAGAACGAATCTCTTAAAATCCCGTCACTGTTGTTTGATAATATAGACCTGAGCGGCTTATAGGATTTAAACTTCCTTGTTGTCATGATTATTGCCCCGAATCGGAATCAGGCTTAATTTATTACAGCCGGTTTGCGATCGGGGCTTTTTTAAAATTTTCCGGGGACAAATCACATATTCTGATCCGGTAAAAATCAGTATTTCCTGCTTAGTTTCCGCTTATATTAAGTATTGCAACATAAAATCCTTTATCGGGCATAATAGTTGCATTTTCAACATCGAGCTGTACGGTTGAGAACCGTTCGGAGGGAT
>CAIPJU010000791.1 GCA_903865465.1 uncultured Bacteroidota bacterium | reverse complement strand
TATTCATTCCGAAAACATATTCTGCTGATTATGAAAAATATCAAGGGTGTTTAAACCCTGCCATGTTCATTAAATCGGTCTCTGCATTGCATAAAGTGTTTTTTTGTTAACTTTACATCCTGGAAGGTAAATTTTCATTTAAAACACAAGCAGATGTCTATCAATAAAGTCATATTAGTAGGTAATGTAGGGAAGGATCCCCTTGTCCGTTATTTCGACAAAGGTGTTGCAAAAGCTACTTTCCCGCTTGCCACGAGCGAAACATTTACCAATCAGCAGGGCGAAAACATAACATCGACTGAATGGCATAATATAGTACTCTGGCGCTCCCTGGCAGAGGTAGCCGAGAAAACAATTAAAAAGGGTTCTCAGGTATATATTGTAGGGAAAATCAAAACCAGGTCGTACGTCGACAAAGATGGTGTTAATAAGTATATAACTGAAATTCTTGCTGATACATTGCTGCTTCTCGAAAAAAAGCCGGGAGTGGCGGGTAACCAGCATCCTGAAAGCGGAAGGAGTGATAATACCTTTAGACCTCCATCACCGGGAAGTTCGGTTAATGAGCCCGGTACAAGTTACAACTCAGGCATTTCAAACAATAGTAAGAACCTGCAAGGAAAAGAGTATCCTTCCCCGGAAGAACAGGATCATGATGTTTTCGGTAAAAATGATTTTGGATCCGGACAGAACGAGGATGATTTGCCTTTTTAGCTTGAATAATTAAACAAGACTGACTTGAAACAGGAACTCTTCCATTCCTTTGTCGTACTTTTTGCAGGCATATATGCCAATCATATCGATATTCATATAATTACCGGTATGGTTTTTCTGTTTATCCTTCTCTTCATAACCGCCTTGATGTCTGGATCTGAAGTTGCATACTTTTCTTTTCGGCCAGAGGATATTGAAAAGTTCAAATCACGAAAAAATAAAAAATCACAGGCCGCACTTAAACTTTATAATAATCCGGAAAAACTTCTCAGCACAATTCTCGTTGCCAACAACACTGTCAATATTGCTGTAATTCTTCTCTCGTCCTATCTGAGTAACAAGATGTTCAGATTTGATTCTGAAATCATCGGCTTTATAACCAATGCGGTAGTTATCACATTTCTTCTGCTTTTCTTTGGTGAAATAATGCCGAAGGTGTACGCATCGGGAAACCGTGAAACTGTGGTGCTTTTCATGGCCTATCCCCTGTCAGTTCTTGAAAAAATATTTATCCCTGTTACTTCGGTCCTGATGTATACATCTGCTTTCGTGAAAAAAAGAACGGGATCGCTCCGGTCAAATATAAGTATTGATGATCTGTCGGATGCCCTTGAGATGACTTCCGATGATTTCAATGAGGACGAAAAGATACTGAAAGGGATCCTGAATTTCGGTAATCTGAATGTTAGCGCCATTATGTGCCCCAGAATTGACGTTACAGCTTTCGACTTAAAATGGGGATTTGATAAAGTTGTCGGGCTGATTGTAAGTTCAGGATTTTCCAGAATACCCGTCTATACCGGTTCGTTCGATGCGGTAAAGGGGATTTTATATGCAAAGGATATCCTCCCATATTCAGCCAACTCAGCCAACTTCAAATGGCAGGCATTGCTTCGTCCGCCCTATTTTGTACCCGAAACAAAAAAAATTAATGATTTGCTTAAAGAGTTCCAGACCAGGAAGATCCACATGGCTGTTGTAATTGATGAATATGGCGGTACCTCAGGGATTGTTACTCTCGAAGATATCCTTGAAGAGATTGTAGGAGAAATCACCGACGAAAGTGACGAAGATCAGGCGATGTTCCGAAAAATAGATGAAAAAATATATATTTTCGAAGGAAAGATCCTGCTAAATGATTTCTGCAGAATTATCGGTGTTGAAGAAAATGTTTTTGAAGAAGTCAGAGGCGAAGCCGAAACTCTTGCCGGCCTGTTACTTGAACTTACCGGAGAGATACCCCAGAAAGACCAGATTATCAGGCTTGAAAATTTCATATTCAGGATTGAATCTGCCGATAGAAGAAGAGTTAAGGAAATCCGTGTTGAAATATTGAATAAAAATGAAGTTGAAAACAAGGTTTAATACAATAGCATCGATTTTAATAGTAACTCTGTGCCTGAGTTGCAGCGAGACAGGTACACCCAGACCAAAAGGCTATTTCAGAATTGACCTTCCTGCCAAACAGTATCTTGTTTTTAACGGAGGATCGGAGAAGATGGCCGATTTGCCGGTCTCATTCGAATATCCGGCATACGCGAATATCCTGTTCAAATCGGATGGTAAAGCAGAGCCCGGATGGTTTAATATTGACTTTCCTGCTTATAAAGCCAGGATATACCTGACCTACAAGGATATAAACAATAATTTTGAAAGCCTTATGGAGCAGACTTACAAGATGAATGTCAAGAATCATATATCAAAAGCTGATGCTATTGATGAACAAGCATTTAAAAATACCGATGAGAAGGTTTACGGAATTCTGAATGATCTGAAAGGTAACACGGCTTCGGCAGTTCAGTTTTATGCAACCGACAGCGTAAAACATTTTCTCAGAGGGTCGCTATATTTTGCCGCAGAACCTGATGCAGATTCCCTGGCTCCGGTAATTGATTTTTTTCGTGCTGATATTGTCCATCTGATTGAAACCATTAAATGGAGAAAATAATATTTTTGGGCTAACATGGGTTGCATAACGAAACATTATCTCAACGAGTACTCGGTTCTGGGAGTCTGGAAGATTGAAGAAGATCTTACTACACTTTCGGAGCTTGTTATTCTTGATAATGAAGAAAAAAAGAAGATAAAAACCTTCAGCAGCACATCAAGAAAACTGGAATTCCTAAGCGTCAGGGCATTACTGGCCGAACTCCTTGGCAGCGAAGCAAAGATCGTATATAATAAGAATAATAAACCTTTCCTTAAGGACGGATCCCGTTTCATAAGCATATCTCATTCACATAAACTTACATCAATATTACTTAGTACTAATGAAAAAGTTGGTATCGATCTTGAATTTATGAGTTCCAATATAGCTGCCATTGCTTTTAAGTTTATCAACCGTAAAGAGAAGATTTCCAAAGACAGCGATAACCGGAGGTACCATCTCTACATTCACTGGTGTGCCAAGGAAGCTTTGTATAAAATTTGCGATAAGGAGGGTATAAGCCTAAGGAAAAATATAACTATCGAGCCTTTTGAACTGAAGGAGTCAGGTGAAATAAAGGGAGAGGTGCATACCGATAAAATAAATGAAAGGTTCGATCTCCACTATTTTAAATACGATAACTATGCAATTGTCTGGACTAAAAAGAATTATGAACTAAACAATTCTGAGAGTGTCAGTAAGAAGCGCTGACACAAATAATCTCGTTGTCCGACAAAGGATTAAATATTAAAACAACTGAAACTAGAGAATGAAACAAAATATTCTCCTTAAGGAAAAGAGTGTTGCTCTGTTACTTGACCCCGACAAAGCAAGCGGGGAATCTCTTAAACGAATCCTGAATTCGGCTTCAGAGTGCAAAACTGACTTTATTATGGTTGGGGGAAGCCTAACCTTCAGCAGCATCGATACCCTGATTGACCGGACCAGGGAACTTTGCGATATCCCTGTTGTTCTCTTTCCCGGAAACCTGTTGCAGCTTACCCGTAAAGCCGATAAGATTCTGCTATTATCCCTTATCTCGGGAAGAAATCCTGAACTTCTTATTGGAAATCATGTTATTGCGGCTCCATTTTTGAAGGATATAAGGGAAAAACTAATCCCGGTAGGTTATATCCTTATAAGTTGCGGAATGAAAACCTCAGTTGAATATATCAGTCAGACAGAAGCAATACCCTCAGACAAGACAGATATTGCTGTTGCAACGGCCCTGGCTGGTGAGATGCTCGGACTTAAAATGATCTATCTCGAAGCCGGCAGTGGCGCATCAAAACATATTCCTGTTGAACTGATAAATGCTGTTCATGAAAATATATCCATTCCACTTACAGTCGGAGGCGGAATAAGAAGTGGCAGCGAGGTGCGCAACATTTTCTCTGCCGGAGCCGATCTGATAATTCTTGGAAACTCCTGTGAAAGGAATCCTGAACTACTCGCAGATGCATGCAGAATAAGAGATGAATTCAGGAGATCCGGTAAAACTACCTGAACAATTCTATCATAGGCTCACCCGTGCAGGCATTTGGATAAGGCACCTTGCACAGCGATGAAAGTGTAGGGGCAATATCAGTCATGTTTACCTTCCTGTTGACCGTAGAGCGGTTAACCGTCCATCCATACCAGATAAGCGGGACATGAGTATCATACTCATAAGGTGAATTATGGTTTGTCACAAAATCCTCATCCTTTTCTACCCAACCGGGATTTAGAGCAACTATCACGTCGCCTGAACGCTGGGGGTTAAAGCTATTGATTATTTTTTTAAGATTCCCGTTGCCAAAATCATTTGCCTCAAATGCCGAATAGGGATAGGCAGCTGCCACACCTGTAAACTGCACCAGGAAGCGGGCTACCTTTTTCTGAACATCCTCGAGAGGAATTCGTGCATCCTCAATAAGTGCCCTGTTAAGAAATATTTGCCGTTCGGAATAACCTTTAATCCAGTTACCTTCGCCATAAACTGCATTCAGATAACTCCTCAACAGCTGCAGGGCCTGGTTCTGCTTGAAATAACCTGCAGGGATTTTGCTGCTCTGAAGGACAGCAGGAATTTCCGAAATGCCATGGGCCGAGGTAAAATAGATCAGAACATTCTTCTTCCCTATGCTATCGAGAACATAATTCAGAAGTTTTTTAATCTCATCATCGAGACGAAGAATGGCATCGCCCATTTCTACCGAAGAGGGTCCGAAACGGTGTCCTATATAGTCAGTCGCAGAATAGCAAATTGAAAGATAATCTGTTACATCATCCTTTCCCAGTTTTTCCTCTTCGATAAGCCGTATGGCAAGACGGGTTGTAAGTGAATTGCCAAATGGCGTTTCGCGAAGCAGGGAATAATCACTTTTTATACCTGCTGAAAATTTGGTTCTTATTTTCTTAAGGTCATAAGGAAATGTACTTTGTCCATTAAGACCTTTTTCAAAATTATTTGAATCGGGCAGACATTCGGAGTAATCCTTAGCCGGTCTCAGAAGAGTCCAGCTGCCATCGAGATACGACTGGGAGAGTTTCATGGCATTGAAATCATTTACCCATGCCGGAAGCGATTTCAAATAGTATGAACTTGTCATCCACGTCCCAGTGGTATTGTCGAACCAGTAAACAGCATCGGCAGAATGTCCGGTTGAGAGTATGGCTGAATTGTCTTTCAGACCAATTCCAAAAACCTTCGATTGCTTGTTGCTTGCTACCTTAAGTTCATCGGAAAAGGTAGACGCCTGAAGGTTTACAGGAGAATTAAGTCCAGATTCAAAACTTCCTCCTACCGGATTAACATCGATATCTTTTGTACAATATATCTGCTCATTCTTCAGTGGTAAATACCAGTTATCGGGGGTAATACCATGAAAAGATGGCTCGGCCCCTGTTGAAATAGTTGCATGTCCGGGAGCCGATTGGGTAAGCATATATTCATAGGAAGCATTCTTGAAATATGTCCCTTCATTGATAAGCTTTTTAATACCATCCTCAGCAAGCTTGTCGCGAAACCTTTCAAGCTGGTCAAATTTAAGTTGTTCCACAATAATTCCTATAACAAGTCTGGGCTTGTCGGGTGGAAGATATGCTCCCTGGGCTGAAAGTCGTGCAGAAGAAAGAATCAGGTAAATAAATGCTAAGAAGAATCTCGCTGCTGGCATCCTGTATTTCATAATTATCTATTTGCTTTTCCTGAATATAAAGCAGAAAACACTGCTCTGTTTTTGAGTGAGGCAAAAATAGCGGTTTTAATAACAGATGCAAGGGAGTCATCCTATTTAATAACCACAATCCTTCCGTTACAGGAGGAGCCTTTGATCAGGTTTTTAAATACCACTGTATAAGTTCCGGGAGGAAACTTATCAGTAAAAATCAAAACCGGGAAGCCTGGGGTATAAGTATTATGTTCTTCGGAGATCAGCTCCCCATAATAATTTATAATACTTATAGTAATCTCTCCAGCCAGATTTGCTGGCAATAATGCATTAAACCTGGTTAAAGCAGGATTCGGATATAGAAGCGGAGTACCATTCTTTGTTGTATCATAGGAAATCGGCTTCATTTTAACATCCAGATGAATTTTCTGTTGCGATACCACTTCAACATTGCTCATTACAGTGTCGCGGAATCCCGGAGATGAAAATGACAAATTCCAGATTCCGGGTGAAACCATTCTTGTGAAATTTCCTGTGAGCGAATCAGAAAAAACCTGGGAACTATCCTTGTCATGTCCGGCAATAAAAACCTGGGCCTTCAAAGGAACAGAAGTGACTGCACTGACCACTTTACCCCGGATTCCAAAAAGGGCATTTTCGAGATATCCGACCATCGACCGCCAATTCTCCTGCCATAAGGATTGGAGCTGAGATGAAGGCGTTATATATTTATTATCAAGCTCTATTGTGACCTCCCTCCCCTGAAGGCTGTAGGTGACATAGTCCTGTCGGCCTCCGTAAAGTAAATACCACTCATAACCATTGGTAACTCCGTTGTCCATGAAAGTCATATATCCCTGTTTTGAACCAGTATGAACAGTATCTGCATATTTCCTGCTGACTGAATAAAACCAGTCATTGTCGGCATGCAGCCTAGGCCACCTGTCCCAGGGGTAGTTTACGACCTCATCGCCTGAATGAAAATTTGCTGAAAGGACAAATCTGTGCTTTTTCAGAAACCTTACCATATCAGCAGTTTCTTTTTGTTGAATTGTGTGAGGTGTTTCGGGATCGGGAAAATTACGATTGAGGTCTTCTCCTTCTGCATTATATCGTACCGGCGATGTTATCGATTTCCCCGATGTGTAGGTTCCATCAGGATTAGCCAGTGGATTGATCCAAATATTAAGATTATCCATCAGGCTGGTTACCCTTTCATTATTGCCATAGTTATTTAGCAGGTAATCTGCAAGATGAAGCATCATTACAAAACCTCCGGTTTCATCCCCGTGAATAGTGGATGTATAAAAGACATTTGGTTTATCTGCTTCATTTCCAATAGCTCCAGTTAGCCGGATTGCAAGTACAAGCCTTCCGTCAATTGTAGTACCGATAGTATCAAGCCTGCATAATGCCGGATAGTTCATGTTAAAAGCCTGCATTATGGAATCATATTGAGGATATGTCGGATATTTATCCCAGTTCATGGCTTGTATGGAACTTGTTGCCGATTCAATACCTCTCACCACCCTGTGCTCAGGTATGGAATAGATGAATCCCTGATTTATAAACCACTCCACCGTCAGTGGTGAAAGGCTGATAAAGATGATATTATCTTTTACCGAAAGTATTGAGACGTTACGGCTTAGCCTGTCAGCTGATTTTAAGCCGGGATATGGGATAGTGACCTCAACCTGACCATATTGCCTGATGATTCCGCGCAGCTGGTTATCGGGATTTTTATCCTGCGGAAAACATATCAGTGGAAAAAGAGATAATAAAGCTGACAATATCAGATAATGCCGCCACATTAAATACTATACATTAAACCTGATATGCAAAACGTCGCCGTCTTCCACCACATAATTCTTTCCCTCGATATAGAATTTACCGGCCTCTTTGCATGCATGCTCTGAACCAAGTGCGACAAAATCGTGATATTTCATAACTTCAGCCCTTATGAAGCCCCGCTCAAGATCGCTGTGTATAACACCTGCAGCTTTTGGGGCCGTCATTCCGTTCTTAATGGTCCATGCCCTGATCTCCATTGGCCCAACTGTAAAGAAAGTCTGCAGGCTAAGCATCTTATATGCTGCCCTGACGAGCTTATCAACGCCGGGTTCTTCAAGACCTGCATCTTTAAGGAAGGCCAGACGATCCTCATTACTTTCAAGATCAGCTATTTCGGCTTCCGTTGCTCCTGCTATAATAATTATCTCAGCGTTTTTACCATCAAGGAACTTCTGTACTTTTCCAACATGGTGATTTCCTGTAAGAGCAGATTTCTCATCCACATTGCAGACATAAATGACAGGCTTTATTGTGAGAAGGAAAAGGTCGTCAACATGTTTTTTATCCTCCTCCTTTATTTCGAGTGTACGGGCATTGTTGAAATTCTCAAAATGGTCCCGGTATCTTTGAAGGACTTCTACTCCATGCTTTGCATCTTTGTCGCCTGCCTTGGCGGCTCTTTCGAGGCGCTGAATCTTCTTCTCAACCGATTCCAGGTCTTTCACCTGAAGTTCCAGGTCGACGGTTTCAAGGTCGCGAACAGGGTCGACAGAACCGTCAATATGGGGAAGCAATTCATCATCAAAACAACGAAGTACATGGATTAAGGCATCAGTATTCCTGATGTCAGCAAGAAACTTATTCCCCACTCCTTCTCCCTTGTTTGACCCTTTTGCAAGACCCGGGATGTCGACTATTTCAATAGATACATGTACAATCCTGTCGGTAACCTGATGCTTCTCAAGCTCATAAAGACGAGGGTCGGGAACCTTAACAACACCTATATTGGATTTGTTTGCACCAAAGGCATATGCGTTTATTTCGCCTTTGGTATTGGAGATACAATTAAAAATTGTGGTTTTACCTACGTTGGTAATACCTATTATTCCGCATTGAAGAGCCATAAGAATCCATGATTTATTAATGGGGCAAATTTACCATAATTTGCGACAAGCAAAACAATCACCGGTAAGTTTAAAGAGAGCTTAACAGGAAATGATAGAAGGAAGTAACTTTTAAAGATTTTCAAGTATCCATTCCCAGGCATCACCGATCTCATGGTCCTGGACTATTCCGGTGTAGACAAAACCATTTCTCTTTAATATGGTAACCGATGCATTGATTTCAGGTGCTGTCTTTGCAGTTACTACAACTCCGGGAAGTGTATTTTTTGCAATTGATATTAACTCAACGCAGCCAAAAGAAGCTATCCCCTCTCCTTCAAATTCCTTGAAAGTGCCATAACCGATTTCCACTCTGTTATTTATCGGTGGGCTTATAAAACCGCATCCGCCAACAATCCTGTCATCCCTTTGTATAAAATATCCTATCCAGGGGAAAAGATAACCTACTTCAGGGTAATGGGAATCAAACATTTTCAGTATTTCCTGGCATTCATCCGAAGCATAAATCTCCTGCGATTTATCCTCGTTCAGTCTGATTGGTAACAGGGTTAATGGCATATATGGCTATTTAAGCTTCAGCTTATCTTTTGGAAAATCCCTGATGAACTTTACCGATTTGGCAATTTCACTATACATCACCTTATCGTCGGTGATAAAAGGAACAATTTCACGATAAGACCTGACTATCTCTTCAATGAAATCAGATGACCTGAGAGGTCTCCTGAACTCCATCGCCTGTACGGCGGTAAAGAGCTCAATGGCAATTATTTTTTCCAGGTTTTCTGCAATACGGAGCAGCTTGGTTGCCCCGTTAGCTCCCATACTTACGTGATCTTCCTGTTCATTCGAAGAAGGTATTGAATCGACTGACGAAGGAGTACACAGCTGCTTATTCTGACTTACAATTGATGCTGCGGTGTACTGTGGAATCATAAATCCGCTGTTAAGGCCTGGATTTGCGACAAGAAACTCAGGAAGGTCGCGCTGCCCGGCAATTAGTCTGTAAACTCTTCTTTCAGAAATACTTCCAAGTTCAGCGAGTGCTATGGATAGATAATCAAAGATCAGGGCGAGTGGCTGTCCGTGAAAATTACCTCCTGAAACAATAAGGTCTTCATCGGGAAAGACAGTCGGGTTATCCGTTACAGAGTTTATTTCAGTAAATATTACTGTTTTTGCATAGCTGATGACATCTTTTGTAGCGCCATGAACCTGAGGTATACACCTGAATGAATATGGATCCTGAACGTGGGACTTACGTCGCGAAATAAGCTGACTTCCCTCCAGCATATCCCTGAATGATGATGCTGTGGTTATCTGTCCTTTGTGAGGCCTTATTGCATGAATACATTCAAAGAAAGGATCGGGACGGCCGTCATAGGCTTCAAGTGAAATAGCTGAAATAATATCGGCAAACTGAGAAAGCTTATCGGCAAGATTAATAACATAGACTCCGTAGGAACTCATGAACTGGGTTCCGTTCAACAGGGCAAGGCCTTCCTTCGATTTAAGCTCAACAGGGTCAAGTTCAAATTTTTCAAGAGCTGCCTTAACAGGATATTTTTCCCCGTTTAATGTTACTTCACCCATACCAAGCAGCGGCAGAACAAGGTGAGCCAGGGGCGCCAGGTCGCCTGAAGCCCCGAGAGAGCCCTGTTCGTAGACAACAGGAGTAATGCCAGTATTAAAAAAGTCAATCAGTCGCTGAACGGTCTCCACCTGAACTCCCGATTTACCCAGACTGAGTGCATGTATCTTGAGAAGCAGCATCATCCTTACTATCTCGGGGCGAACCTCTGCCCCTACACCACAGGCATGCGACATCACCAGATTCTCCTGAAGCTTATTAAGCTGATCACTGCTGATAGTTCTGTTGTGCAATGAGCCAAATCCGGTAGTGATCCCATAAATAGGGGATGAATTATTCTCAAGCTTTTTGTCGAGATAGTCTCTGCAATACTGAATAAGCCGTACAGATTCATCTGATAATCTGAGTAAAACGTTTCCCTTTATTATTTCCTCAATCTTCTCGATTGTGATTTGTTCGGGTGAGATTTTAAATTCCATTTCAGATAATTAAAATTTTCTATGCACAATTCTACTGACTTATCTTCTTAATTTCCCCGGCTACAAAAGAAGGGATCTCATTGATATTTATCTTCTTCTGTTCTCCCGATGACATAATCTTCACTGTCAGACTGTTGTTGTTAATCTCCTCATCGCCTGCCATGAAGATGTAAGGTATCTTTTTTGAATCGGCATAAGAGATCTGCTTTTTCAGCTTTGTACTGTCGGGGTACATCTCTGACCTGACACCAAGCTTCCTCAGTGTGTCAAGAATGCCGAGAGAATAGTCTGCTTCCTTTTCCCCGAAGTTAACTATCATCACTTCAGTGGAAGATTGAACGGTATTACTGAAGAGGCTTAACTGGTTCATAACGTCATAAATCCTGTCGGCTCCGAATGATATCCCGACACCCGAAACACCATCCATCCCAAAAACGCCTGTAAGATTATCGTAACGTCCACCTCCGCATATACTTCCTATAGCAACATCCTTCGATTTAACCTCAATGATTGCCCCTGTATAGTAATTCAATCCACGCGCAAGGGTAAGGTCGAGTTCAACAGAACAGGCAAGGGGACTTTTTTCAAGCAGGCTGAACAGGGTCCTCATCTCTTCAATTCCTTTCAATCCCGATTCTGTACTACTAAGCAAATTCCAGAGTTGAGTTAATTTCGTATCGGTATCACCCTGTAGATTCATTACCGGCTGAAGATTATCAATAGCTTCCTTCGAAAGGCCTTTTCCTTCAAGTTCTGAGTTTACTGCATCAAGGCCAATCTTATCGAGTTTGTCGATAGCAACTGTTATGTCGGTAATCCGCTCCTTATGTCCGATATATTCAGCAATGCCTGAAAGAATCTTACGGTTATTTAATTTAACAGTGACCGCAATTCCAAGATTACGGAATACATCATCAACAATCCTGATAAGTTCATATTCGTTCAGCAGAGAATTGCTCCCAATTACATCAACATCACATTGAAAGAATTCGCGGTATCTGCCCTTCTGGGGCCTGTCGGCCCTCCAGACAGGCTGGATCTGGTATCTTTTAAAGGGGAAAACAATCTCATCGCGGTGCTGAACAACGTAACGGGCAAAGGGAACGGTAAGATCATATCTTAAACCTTTTTCACAGATCCTTGAGGAGAGTTTTACTGTTTCACGCCGGGTAAGTTCATCGCTTGTTACGTCGGAGAGGAAATCTCCTGAATTGAGAATCCTGAAGAGAAGCTTGTCACCTTCATCGCCATATTTCCCAAGTAAAGTTGAGAGGTTTTCCATAGCAGGTGTTTCAATTGGCTGGTAACCATAGAGCCTGAAAACCTGTTTGATG
>CAIPJU010000790.1 GCA_903865465.1 uncultured Bacteroidota bacterium | reverse complement strand
CGGAGATAAATTTATAATTAGAATCATACTATTTTATCATATTTTAATGTATCGGGGTAATTCTATTTGCTTAATTTTATAGAGCTATTTGGTTTAAACGTTAATATTTATTTTTAATAGAATCAATTTATGAAAGGATCTACGTCACGAAGGAAATTCCTCGGGCAGGTTGGAGGAGCATCCCTGTTGCTTGCAGCAGGATCATTAAAATCACTGGCATCAGAAAAGAGTGCCAGCCATTCATTTCCCTTTAAGTCAATAAGCCCTAATAACAAGATCAGGGTTGCGACAATAGGGATGGGTATCATGGGCAATTCCGATACCGATACGGCTATCAAAGTTCCGGGTGTGGAGCTTGCAGCTGTTTGCGATTTATATACCGGAAGGCTCGCAAGAGCTAAGGAGAAATATGGGAATCAGATTTATACTACACGTGATTATCGTGAAATTCTCAACAGAAAGGATATTGATGCCGTAATAATTGCCACAAGCGACCACTGGCATGCCAGGATTGCAATCGATGCCCTGAACAGTGGAAAGGCTGTTTATTGTGAAAAGCCTGTCGTTCAGAAGATAAGTGATGGTCTTCCTGTTATTGCCGCACAGAAAAAGACAGGAAAACCTATGCAGGTAGGAAGCCAGCGCGTAAGCAGTATTGTTTACCGCAAGGCAAAAGAACTCTACAAAACAGGGGCAATAGGTCAGCTGAACTGCGTTGAAGCCTCATTTGACCGGCAGGATGCACTTGGAGCATGGGAATACACCATGCCAACCGATGGTTCATCCACTACGGTCGACTGGGACCGATATATTGAAGGGATGCCAAAGATGCCATGGGACCCTAAGAAATTCTTCTGGTGGAGGAATTACCGCGATTTTGGAACAGGCGTGGCTGGCGATCTGTTCGTCCATCTGTTATCGGGGGTCCATCTGCTAACCGATTCCATTGGCCCTAAAACCATTTTTGCATCCGGACAGCTCTGCTATTGGAAAGACGGGCGTGATGTACCTGATATTATGACTGGTATTATGCAATACCCCGAAACAAAGGAACATCCTGCATTCCAGCTGATGTTGAGAGTCAACTTCGTAAGCGGACAGGGCGACAAAGGCATCACCCGTTTCGTCGGAAGTGAAGGTGTAATTGAGATGCTTGACAATGGTTTTAAAATAAGCCACAGCATTATGTCGAAAGCTCCCGGGATAGGAGGATGGGATTCATTTGATACCTACCCGAAAGCAATGCAGGCAGAATTAATGAAACAGTATAACCAGAAGTACACTGCCGACCAGCAGAAGAGGCCGCAGGTTGCAGATTTCAATTATACGGCACCCGAAGGATATGATGAGCATCTCGAGCATTTTAAAAATTTCTTCGACGGTGTGCGCGACAATAAGCCTCTTGTTGAAGGTCCCGAATTCGCATTCAGGGCCGCAGCACCAACTCTAGCCTGCAATGACAGCTATTTCCAGAAGAAAATAATCAACTGGGATCCTGTTAATATGAAAGTTGTTTAATAGCCTACAATAAGAATTTAGTTATAAGTTAAAGGCTCCGGTTTGAATATCAACCGGAGCCTTCTGTATTTCTATATACCTTATATTCAGTAAAATATTACTTTTCATTTCACTTTCCTGCCGATGATTTTATATCCAAGGTTGAGGAACATCGACAAATGGCTGTCACCGGTTTTACCTAAATAAAGGTATTTAATCTCTGAACCGGCTTCAAACCTACTGCCAAGCTTCGTATGCCAGGTGACTCCTCCGGCAAAATCAGACAAGCTGAGAGTTTCACCTCTCACCATTCCTGCTGTCGGGCTGCCTGAAATCACCCTGAAATTCAACAGGGCGCCACCAGTTGCAAAATTGATATCGATATGTTTTGCCATTTTCATAGCAAATGACAGAAATAGAGGTACGACATTTAGCTTTGCTGTATATTTCTCTCTGTTGTTGCCCGATTCGATCCTTGAATC
The DNA here is from genome assembly GCA_903865465.1 of uncultured Bacteroidota bacterium. Lineage (GTDB taxonomy): Bacteria > Bacteroidota > Bacteroidia > Bacteroidales > VadinHA17 > LD21. Next base: position 83 of record CAIPJU010000790.1, on the reverse strand, counting down.
TGAATAGAACTCATAGTAGCCCGATTCAATTCCTATTCTTACCCGGTACTCAGGTTGCCACATCAGTTTTCCACTGAATGATG
>CAIPJU010000789.1 GCA_903865465.1 uncultured Bacteroidota bacterium | reverse complement strand
CGTTAACTTGTCCGATCTCGATCTGAGCAAAAACAAGCTGGCTGCACTTCCTGAATCGATGAGTAAACTGATCAGTTTAAACACCCTGGATCTTAAAGGTAATCTATTTAAGGAAATTCCACCAGCATTGAGAAATCTTAAGGTCGTTATATCGAGGTGATTATAGCAGTCATCAGAAATTTAATTTTTATGAGGAATTGCAGAGCAGGGCTATTGCCCCTTAATTTGTTATATTGATTAAAGAGTCAGAAATTAGCCATATGAAAAAGATTGAAGAAGTAGATAATTATTTAAATGCATTTGAAGGTGAGGCTTCCGCGATGCTCCGGCAGTTAAGAGAGGAAGTTCATAAATCGGCACCCGATGCAGAAGAGTCTATTGGTTATGGGATGCCGGCTTACAAATATTACGGCATACTACTTTATTTTGCGGCCTATAAGAAACATATAGGTTTTTACCCAGGATCCTCAGTATTAAAAGCCTTCACTGATGAGCTCAGTGAATACAAGAAAGCTAAAGGATCCATTCAGTTCCCTCTAGGAAAGCCTTTGCCTCTCGACTTGATTTCAGCTATGGTTAAATTTAAGGTGATAGAAAACAGAGAAAAAAGGAAAACCGCTATTAAAAAATAATCATTGCTGAGGATAAATGTTGAATTTAGAAACGCTGAAATATATTATAATAGGTGCTTCCCTTGGATTAAGTTCCGGTATCTCACCCGGTCCATTGCTGACACTGGTTCTTTCAGAGACTATCACCCACGGGAGAAAGGGAGGTATAAGAATTGCAATATCGCCACTGATTACAGACCTGCCGATAGTGCTGGGCTCACTGTTTCTCTTTTCGCGCTTGTCCGACTTCAGAATAATTGTGAGTTTGATCTCAATTGCTGGTGCAGTTTTTGTCGGATACCTTGGTTATCAATCGCTCATTACAAAGAGCTTAAATACACGGATAAAAGCTACTTCCGGTGCTTCATTGAAGAAGGGAGTTATCACAAATTTTCTGAACCCGCATCCCTATCTTTTTTGGGTGATTATTGGAGCTCCTCTCGCGGTTAAAGCTCTGTCGGTCAGTTCAGCGGCCTTAATACTTTTCTTCCTCTCCCTTTATGTCTGCCTGGTAGGATCAAAAATTGTTATAGTGTTTCTGGTGGCCGGGTCAAAAAGATTTATTGGAGAGGGCTCCTATATCTGGCTTATGAGAGTTCTCGGAGTAATACTTTTCGTCTTTTCCTTCTTCTTCCTTATGGAGGGGCTTAAATACTTCTTCAGATGAAAGTCTGAATTAAATCTTCTTAAGTCGTAGACTCAGGCTGTTGCTGACAACACTTACTGAGCTCATTGCCATTGCGGCACCGGCAATCATTGGATTAAGCAGGAATCCTGTGAACGGATATAAGATACCGGCTGCAATAGGGATGCTTATGACATTATAGATGAATGCCCAGAACAGGTTTTGTTTTATAGTGAGAACTGTGAGCTTCGATAATTTGATAGCCTGTGGAATCTTCAGTAGATCGGATGATATAATGGTCATTCTGGCAACATCAATCGCAATATCGGAACCCTTTCCCATGGCAATGCTGACATCGGCCTGTGCAAGTGCCTGTGAATCATTAATCCCGTCGCCTGCCATGGCAACTATTTTCCCGCTTTTCTGGAGCTCCCTTATAAAATCATACTTCTCCTGCGGAAGCACACTCCACCTGAAACTATCTATCCCCGCAGCTGAAGCTATTACGCTGGCAGTCTGTTTATTGTCGCCGGTAAGCATGTGAACTTCAATTCCCATGGCGTGAAGCTCTTTTATAGCTTCAACCGATGATTCCTTTATACTGTCGGAAACTGCAACTACAGCATGAACTCTTTCCGGTCCTGAAAAATAATAGACTGTTTTCGCTTCGTTCTCATTCCTGTTTGCAAAGGAGACGAACTCTTCAGCCACAGATATATTATTCTCATCCATTAGCTTCCTGTTTCCGACAAAGTACACAGTATCTCCGATAATTGCTTTGACTCCCTTTCCCGTGAGACTTTCAATTTTGTTAATTTTGATATCACCCTTCTCACCTGCTGCTGAGAGGTACCTGACAGTTGGTTCTGCAAGAGGATGTTCACTCAGATTCTGAATTGCCATTAGTATTTTTCCTTTTTCAACGGATTCAGCAGGAGTGCTCCAATGCATCTCATCCACCGTAGGTCTTCCCACCGTGATGGTTCCTGTCTTGTCGAGTACTACCGCATTAATCTTGTGCGCAGTTTCAAGACTTTCAGCATCCTTTATAAGTATACCATTGTCGGCTCCCTTACCGATGCCTACCATGATGGCAGTCGGAGTGGCGAGCCCCAGTGCACAGGGACAAGCAATAATAAGAACGGTAACAAGGGCAAGCAGGGCATGGGTTAACGAATTTTCAACACCCGAAATCAGCCAGATACCTCCGCTGATCAGTGCTATTGTCATGACGACTGGAACGAACACCCCTGCAATTTTATCAGCAAGATGCTGAATCGGAGCCTTACTGCCCTGAGCCTCCCTGACCATTTTAATAATATGAGCCAGAACCGTCTCTTCACCAACTTTGTCAGCCCTGAAAGTGAAACTTCCCTTTTGGTTAATAGTCCCGGCATATACCTTCGATTCAACACTTTTTTCTGCAGCAAGAGGCTCGCCGGTTATGGTACTCTCGTCCACAAATGAGCTGCCTGATAAAACACTTCCATCTACGGCTATTTTGTTCCCTGGTTTCACAAGGAGGATGTCTCCGGGAAGTACCTGACTTACAGTTATCTCTTTTTGTTCTCCCCCTGCCATAATTACAATTACTGTTTTTGGCTGGAGCCCGATAAGTTTCTTAAGCGCGGAGGAAGTATTTAATTTTGCCCTCTCCTCGAGTAATTTTCCAAGAAGTATGAATGTAATAATTACGGCTGAAGCCTCAAAATATACATGTCCGTGAATGCCGGCCGAGTGAAAGAAACCGGGGAAAAAGGTAACCAACATGCTGTAGATATATGCGATACCAGTGCTCAGGGCTACAAGTGTATCCATATTGGCTGTCCTGTGCCTTATCTGCTTCCATGCTCCAAGATGGAACTGTCTGCCAAACCAGAAAACAACAGGCGTCGCCAGAGCCATCATGATATAATTTGCATAAGCGATATTCATAAAGAACATGGCAATGATAAATAGAGGAATGCTCAGGATGGCTGAACCGGCCATGTTTATCCTTAGCTCTTTGAGATAATTTATCCGTGCCTCTTCCTTGAGCTCCTGACTGTTGACTTCATCTATTATCAGATCGAAGCCTATTGACTGAACAGCCTGTTTCATCTCCGAAGGAGTAATATCCCTGGGAAGGAATTCAACCTGCAGCGATGTACTTGCAAAATTTACTGTTGCGGTTTTTACTCCGGGGAGTGTGTTAACATATTTCTCTGCTCTTGCTGCACAGGAAGCACAATGCATACCTGTTACGGGATAGTTTTTTATTATCTGAATCTTCTCGGCCATCTTTTCCCCTTTAATAGATTTTGCAAAGTTGCTAAAAAATCAAAGAAATTGCGACTTTTAAGCAACCTTAACTCTCTGAAACAATTAAATCACAAAAATGTTAAGGTTAAAGAGATATCTTTATCATTGTTTTTGAATGCGGCCCTATATTCATTTAGGTATAGTAGTCTGTTACAGGGCAGACAGATAAATCCCTGATTTTATTAAATGACGTTTTTATGTATCAAAAGATTTACCAGGTCGATGCTTTCACAGCCATATTATTTAAAGGAAATCCTGCAGCTGTCTGTCCGCTTGATGAATGGATAGATGACAATCTCATGCAAAATATTGCCATGGAGAACAATCTTTCTGAAACTGTTTTCTATGTGAAATATGATGATGGATACCAGATCAGATGGTTCACTCCCAACATGGAGGTCGACTTGTGTGGTCATGCAACTCTGGCTGCTTCATTTGTATTGTTTAATTATGAATGTCATACCGGGAATGAGATACGATTTTATTCTTTAAGGAGCGGACAGCTTTATGTCAGAAAAGATGGAGACTTTCTTACGATGAATTTTCCATCTGATATAATAGTAAAATCAGATATTTCACCTGACCTTTCTGACTGTTTTGATATCAAACCGTCAAAAGTTTTTAAGGGAAAAACTGATTATATGTTTTTGTTTGATAATGAGGATGTTGTAAGAAATATTGTGCCCAATTTCGAAAAGATCTCTAAGCTCAATGCCCGGGGTGTGATAATAACATCGAAAGGGATAAAGGCGGACTTTGTATCACGTTTTTTCGGACCGCAGTCAGGTGTTGATGAGGACCCGGTAACTGGCTCTGCCCATACCACATTAATTCCATACTGGGCAGAAAAGCTGAACAGAAATGAATTGCAGGCAGTGCAGGTTTCGGCACGTACCGGACATCTCCGGTGCAAATACCTGGACGACAGGGTCGAGATCAGCGGGCAGGCTGTTTTGTTTATGAAGGGAGAGATTTTTCTGTAGTTGAGATAATGAAAACCATGGGAGCTATGTTTTGTATTAAAAGTCGAATGGCCGCTTTGACGGGCTGTTTGTTTTTGATATTGATTCTCAATGGCAGCTGCAAAAAAGGCGACAACTCATCCCCTTCGGATGATAACAGTAATAAGATTCCAGTCAGTGCCGCTTCCATGATCTATATCTCCAGTGATAAGGCAATTTACAGTCCCGGCGAGGTG
>CAIPJU010000788.1 GCA_903865465.1 uncultured Bacteroidota bacterium | reverse complement strand
CATAAGATTTTTGCCTTCATATCCGATGGCGGAATTCAGGAAGAGATTTCACAGGGTGCAGGACGCATAGCAGGGTTTCTGGGTCTCAATAACCTGATAATGTTCTACGATTCAAATGATATTCAGCTGTCGACCGAAACGAAATCTGTTACTATTGAGGATACAGCATTAAAATATCAGGCATGGGGATGGAATGTTGTTAAGATTGATGGAAATGATCATCAGCGTATAAGAGAATCACTGGCTGCTGCTGTTAATGAGAGAAACAGACCCACCATTATTATTGGTAAAACTATAATGGGAAAAGGACTTCTCGACAATGAAGGCAAAAGTTTTGAACGAAAAACCTCAACTCACGGAATGCCTGTAAGCGAAGCAGGAGGATCATTCGAAAAGTCCCTGATAAATCTCGGAGGAAATATATCAGATCCTTTTATGATATTCGAGGATGTAAAAGAACATTACAAGAAGGTTCTCGGGAAGAAAAATAAAAAGGCAGAAGAGTGGAAAACCAGAAAAGCAGTTTGGGCCGCAGAAAATCCCGAAGCCGATATTAAACTAAACTCTTTCTATCGCGGCGAAATTCCTGAGATAGATTATGCATCAGTAAAACAGAAGGAAGGGTCAGCAACTAGGACAGCCTCAGCAACTATGCTCGGACTCTTTGCCACTAAAATTGAAAATATGATAGTAGCCTCTGCTGACCTGGCAAACTCGGATAAAACAGACGGATTCCTGAAAAATACCCATCCATTCACCAAAGGAGATTTCTCAGGTGCATTTCTTCATGCCGGGGTTTCAGAGCTAACAATGGCCTCTATAATGAATGGTATGGCACTTCATGGCGGAGTGGTAGCTGCCTGCGGAACATTCTTTGTCTTCTCCGACTATATGAAACCAGCTGTCAGGCTTGCATGCCTCATGAGGCTGCCTGTTAAATATATATGGACACATGATGCATTCAGGGTTGGTGAAGACGGACCGACTCATCAGCCGGTTGAACAGGAAGCGCAGATACGTCTTATGGAGCATATTAAAAATCATCATGGCGAAAACAGTATGCTCGTCCTGCGGCCTGCTGACTCGGCTGAGACAACCGTAGCCTGGAAAATGGCCCTGGAAAACAAAAAAAGTCCTACAGGGCTAATACTTTCCCGTCAAAACATTACTGACATTCCATCCCCTTCATTCAAAAGGTATTCCGATGCCCTCAAATCATCATTTGGTGCATATATAGTCTCCGACTGCAATGGAACACCCGATATTGTTCTTGTTGCCAGTGGTTCAGAGGTCACAACTCTTATCGAAGGATCAATGATGCTGAAAAACGACGGAATTAATGTACGCGTTGTCTCTGCTCCTTCTGAGGGGCTTTTCAGAAACCAGACGGAATCATATCGTAAATCTGTCATTCCCGATAACATACCGGTATTTGGCCTCACAGCAGGATTATCTGTTACACTGCAGGGATTGGTCGGCAGCAAAGGATTTGTATGGGGAATGGACAGTTTCGGGTATTCAGCTCCTTACAAGATTCTTGATGAGAAGTTAGGTTTCACTGCCGATAACGTTTACCGGCAGGTCAATGATTTTCTTGCCAAGGTTAAGAAATGATTCCAGCGCTCTAACTCTTAACTTTTTATCTTCTTCCCAGAAAAAAGCAAATGACAGAGTCAGGTTTTTGTGATTCTGTCATTTGTTATGTATAATTTCCTTATGGAAGCACCGGCCTTAATTTAGTCCTGAAATCGAACCGCTGGGGTCTCACCTGGTATTCAGGAAATACCGACAATGCTGTACAACCCAGGCCGCTTGTTGCATAATCGAAATTAAAAGTAATCCCGTCAAAGGGATGTAGCTGATAAGTATAAAGGGCTTTGGTAAGGTTATCAACTGAAAAGGTCTGGGCGCTGAAATTAAATGGCTTTTCTCCGCTGAATTCAATTCCTGTTCCGGAATCATCAGTCAGCCGAACCCATCGGCTATCGGTTCTCAGGCCATAATCCTGTGGAATAAGATAAGGTTCGTACATATCGGCAACCTTCGAGTTGTATACACCGGTCTTATATCCCGATTTCCTGTCGGGATAGTTCTCCTGAGGTCCGCGTCCATACCATTTTATATTATCCAAACTCCTGTCGAGTATCCATGATAATCCAACCCGGGGCAACCATGACGGCATTATCCCATTTGGAATTACGGTATGATCGATGGTCAGTTCACCCTTACTGTTTATAATATAGATGTAATGATTTAAAAAAGCTCCCCAGCCTGTGGCTGTCTGAACGACATCCCTCGCTTCGATGGTAATAGTCTGATCATCAGAATTAAGGATTTTAATAAACTCAGGTATTGTCTTCAATTTATCAATACCTGCATTATACCAATCGGTGGCCGCGGTATGACCATAACCTTCGGTATTATTTCTCCCGGCAGTCCAGTTATAGTTCCACTCATCTGATTCATTGGCCAGCGGAGCCCTCCACACATTCAGCTCTGCTCCTCTCTTTATGAGTTCTTTCCCATCAACCTTTACAGATGATATCTTTGCGCTGCTCTTATCGAAAGAATATTCAAACCTCTCGCCTGAAATATTGATACTCAGTCTGTCTTCACTTATTTTCAAAGGTGGTCCATCTTTATAGGAAGGATCAGTGCCGGGAATAAACCATGGAAGATCAAGCTGGTCCCAGGCAATCACGTAGCCGGCATCGGCCCACCTTGTCTTTTCTTTCTGCCTGAAGCTTACCAGCAGCTTATATTCGACTGAGGGTTGTATTGCGGGCTTATGAAAAGGAATAATAACCAATCCTTTTTTCTGAGGTTTGAGACTTAATGCAAGAACTCCTCTTTCGATCTCCTCACCGTTACCGCTTAAGATCCACTCTGCATCCAGGGCATTTATGTCAGTGAAAAGGTAACGGTTTGTTATTTCGGCTTCCCCTCTCTCTGCTGAAGTAAGCTTAACGGAAACCGGCTGAGCTGATTTTTTAATCTGCCACATCTCAGGCTGTGGACGACGGTCAGGCCAGATTGCACCATAAGTCCTGGCTCCTATCCCATAACTAAAGAAATCCCCCTCTTCCTTAATCTCTTCAAAGTCGAGCCATAATGAGGCCTTCCTTTTCAGCTCTTCTGCAGGTTTTTTAAGCAAGTCTCGCTCTATGACTTTGTTAAAGATTCCTGCCTGATCAATAATAGCGTCAGATATATAAACTGAGGTTTCCTGTCCATGAATTTCAGCGTTTCTTCCGATATTAACAGGAAAAGGAGTGTTCAGAATATTTCCTCTAACCTCTATGGATTTACTTTCGGCCTCGTCGACAGATATGTTAATTGAAGCCCCATTATATTGTGCTGTAACACGATGCCAGTTATTCTCCCAGTTCTTTGGAAGTGAGATCTGAACTTTATGTTTGCCGGAGGTTGTAATATAAAACTCAAGTGAATCCTTTCTGATCTGATGGATTCCAAATTGCCAGTTGCCCTTGGTGATAAGGGTTCCTGCCGAATAGCTTAATGAACGCGGAAAAACCATGAGAGAAATGGTCAGTTTATTACCGTTGATTTCGAGTGCAGGATCACGATAAACCTCCACCCACTGATCATGCCCGTTAAGGTCAATACCCTTCCCATCCCATCCTGGAACAAGTCTTGCACGGCCCATAACATTAACCTGGATATTGTTGGAAGAAGCATCATGCAGAGATTTTACCTTCTCGGTAATTCCTGTACTTACAAAATCCCATATTGCTCCGCCCATACTGCGCGGATACCTGTAGAAGAGGTCCCAGTAATCATCGAGTCCGCCGCCTCCGTTTCCGGTAACTGCCAGGTATTCATCGAGGAATGAAGGCCGTGGATCTATGCTGTCGGGAACCAGGAAATCATTAGTTATCAGACTGTGAAGCTGCGGATATCGTGGGCCAATTATCTCTTCGCACGGATGAGAGAAAGCGTTTCCTCCGTACATCCAGAACCTGGTTTTATCATATTTTTTCCCTTCATCAATTACTGCACATATATTTTTTCCCTCACCACTTTCGTTGCCGGCACTCCAGAACAACACACATGGGTGATTCCTGTCGCGAAGAACCATCTTCCGGACTCTTTCCCTGTACATTCCCTCCCACTCCTTAATACCGGAGATATATTCCGTAGCATGCGATTCGTCTCCGGTTTCGTCAACAACATATATTCCGTACTCATCAGCCAGCTCAAGATATTTGTTTACAGGAGGATAGTGGGAAGTCCTTACGCAGTTTATATTGAATCGCTTAAATATCTCCATGTCCTTTCGGATAGTCATCTCATCCATCGCATGCCCGGTTAAAGGATGCTGCATGTGGCTGTTGATACCGTTAAGCTTTACCGGTACACCATTGAGATAAAATACCTGGTTCCTGATTTCTGTCTTTTTAAATCCCATCCTTCCTGACACTGATTCGATTGTTCTTCCGTTTAACTCAATAAGCTCAAATACAAGAGTATATAAATTGGGATACTCTGCCGACCACTTGTCAGGGTTAATAATATTATCGGAAAGATTTACTATCATCTTCGATCCGGCACCTATTTGGAATTTCCCTGAGTTAAGTATTTTGACCTGTTTCCCGGATTGATCGAAGAGTGTCGCTTTAACAGAAAGGTTTTGAACAGGAGAAGTTGAAAAGTTCCTGACATCAACAGACAAATCCAGTCTGGAATCAATATAAGAATTGTCAAGATCAGTAATAGCCTGCCAGTCGAAAATATGTGTTTTTGCTGAGGCATAAAGCCATACTTCATCGAAAATTCCAGCCAGACGCCAGTAGTCCTGATCTTCAAGATAATAGCCATCGGAATATTTGTATACATTAACGGCAATACTATTTTTCCCGGGTTTTAAGTACTGCGAGATATTATATTCTGCAGGTTCCTGTCCACCCTCATTATAACCTGCTTCGATTCCGTTAATCCAAACGAAAGAGGCCGACTGGGTTTTCTCCATTCGAAGGAAAACCTCTTTGTCATTCCATCCTGCCGGAACAATGAATGTTCTCCTGTACGATCCCGTAGGATTGTATTCCCGCGGAACATAAGGGGGATTTGCAGGAAAAGGCGTGGAAACATTACGGAAAAGGGGATCTCCGAAGCCTTGCATCTCCCAGTTTGATGGTACATGTATTGTGTCCCACTTATTATCATTATAGCCTTCAGCAAAAAAGTTTTCCGGTGTACCTTCCGGAGTACTGGCAAAGTGAAACTTCCAGGTTCCATTAAGGGATAAATAATTTCCGGAAGCGTTCCGTCTGTTCTCCAGGGCCTTTTCGGGTGAAGAGAATGGAATGGAAGGAACATGACCCTCCACCTGGTTCTTTTCAAACAGATCGGTATTTTCGAGGTAATCGTAAATATGAGAGAGGAAAGGCTTTTCCTGTGCGGCAGCACACATACCTGAAAGACAAAAAATAAACAGAGAGAGGGCTTTTTTCATGATATAATTTTTCTAGAGGAAAAATAGTTAAAAATCGGATATAAGGTTTAGAAGTACAAAAGAGTTTAATTGGGGTATGGAATTTTATACCGGGAATAAAAAAACCTTCATCAAAAAGGAGGCAAAGAGTTATTATATTTGTACAAAGATGCATTTGAAATGCAACAAGCATAATGGAATTTACCCCTTATCCTATGATTTCAAGAAGTAAGCTTAAGACATTCCTTGCCTTAAGCGCCTTAATAGCCCTTTCCACCTGTATTGATCCATACAAACCCGTATTGAAGGGTTATGATTCACTTTTAGTTGTGGAAGGCCTGATAACCAACGAAAACAGATCCTATGAAGTTAAGCTTTCAAAGACTTTGAAATCAGCCGATAAAATAACTGAGAAAGTTGACGATGCCCTTATTTCAATATCAGATGAAACAGGATTTTCTGCTTTACTCACACATTCAGGAAACGGGATATATAAAACTGACAGCACTGTTTTCACTGGTACAATAGGGAAAACATATACCCTCGATATTCTTACCAGCGATGGGCAACATTATGTATCAGAACCCTCCATGATGTTACCCGTACCTGAAATTGACAGCATTTATTATGGAAAAGATTCCGGTTACTCAGGCGATCACAGTAAATCCTTTGAGGGAATAAGTATTTACCTCGATTCAAAGGCAGGTGACGGCAACACTGATTATTTGAGATGGGCTTATGAGGAGACCTGGAAATTCAGACTACCCCTTGTTAAGAAATTCAATTTCTTTAATGACACCACCATTATACCTATATCAGGTAAGGATTTAAAAGAATTCTGCTGGAAACAACAAAAGTCTACCAGCATACTTTTAGGAACATATTCACCTTCTCAGTCGGGAAATATTATCAAAATTCCGATTTCATTTATAGGTTCTGACCAGTCGGACCGGCTGTCAATTCAATATAGCATTCTTGTAAAACAATATTCTATATCCGAGAAAGAATCCAGGTTTTGGACAAACCTTAAAGATGTCGAGGAAAGCGGTGGTGATATCTTCGGATCCCAGCCTTATCCGGTTATAAGCAACATAAAGAATACTGCCAATGAGAATGAGAGGGTTCTGGGTTATTTTGAGGTCTCCGGTGTCACACAGAAAAGGAAAGATATAACATTTAATGAACTTCTAAAACTCAATCTTCCGCTTTACCATTATAATTGTACCAGATACACTACTTCTCCCGGAGACTATTGCAGGGGTGGCGGATGGGGCTGTATTCCTCCGACATGGAATGAATTATATAAGATGTGGATTGACAAACACTTCATTTTTATTGAACCGGAATATATTCCTGAAACAAAGAACCTTAGCAAGTATGTATTTGCTATGCCCACATGCACTGATTGTGAGATATCTGGTACCAGGGTACAACCAGCATTCTGGGTGGATTTAAATTAATCGTGATTGAAATAATGTTTTAGAGTCAATATTTAAGCTAAAATCAAACCCAATATCTCTTTTATTAATAATTTCGTTAGGTCTATCGATTATTCACTTTTTAAGACTTTATATATGAACAAACTAAGTATTTTTAGTAAAACTATTGCTGCCGTGGCAATACTTCTTGCAGCCATCAGCTGTGGCAAGGCCCCGGTAGCAGAAAAGCTCAATATTGGTTATGAAAAATATGTTATGCCTAATGGCCTTCAGATTATTCTTCATACCGACCATTCCGACCCGGTTATTTCCTACGCCATTATGTATCACACCGGTTCAAGCAGGGAGACTCCCGGCAAAACAGGTTTTGCTCATCTCTTTGAACATCTTCTCTTCGGAGGTTCTGAAAATGTACCAACCGGAACTTTCGACAAGATAATTGAAGGTGCTGGAGGTAATAATAATGGCTTCACTTCGAGAGATGTTACAACTTATTTTGAAGTTTTTCCTAAGAATGCACTTGAGAAAATACTATGGCTCGAGTCGGATCGCATGGGATTCTTCATCAATTCGGTAAATAAACGAACTCTCGCCATTCAGCAGAATGTCGTTTCGAATGAGAAAAGGCAGACTGAAGACAACACTCCATATGGGTTTACTGAATATGTCATAAGTAAAAACCTGTTCCCTGCTGACCATCCATACAACTGGGAGGTAATTGGCGAAATGGCCGATATCAAAAATGCTTCACTCGACGACGTAAAGGCATATTATGACCATTTCTACGGCCCTAATAACGCAACACTTGTCCTCGCCGGCGATTTTAACGCTGATTCGGTGAAATTAATGCTGAATAAATATTTCGGTGAAATAAAATCGCACGGCCAGGTTGCCTCGCGCACTGCTATGGTACCAAGCCTAGCAAAAACCGTTAGTCTTTACCACGAAGACAATTTTGCAAATGTTCCTGAAATAAATATTGTATGGCCTGTGCCTCCTGCTTATCAGAAAGATTCATATGCTCTCGATTTTCTTGCAAGCCTTCTGGCCGATGGTAAGAAAGCTCCTCTTTACAAAGTACTGGTCAAGGAGAAAAACCTGACAGCCAAGACTACTGCAATGAACAATTCAGAAGAACTTGCAGGTGAATTTGTGATCAACATAAGAGCCAACGAGGGAAAAACGCTGAAAGAGGTTGAGGATGGAGTTTTTGAAGCTCTTGCCCGTTTTGAAAAAGAGGGAATTACAGCGAAGGATGTGGAAAGAGTAAAAGCATCAAGGGAAAAAGAGTTTTACAGCAGAATAGAGAGTGTTTTCGGCAAGTCGCTTCAGCTTGCCTTTTATAACACCTTCCTTAACGATCCGGGCTATATCCAGAAAGACATCGATAATATAAAAGCCGTATCGCCTGATGATATTAAAATGGTGTATGATAAATATATCAAGGGAAAACCACATGTAGTTACAAGTTTTGTTCCAAAGGGCAAACCTTCACTTGCTGCCGAAAACTCCATTGCGGCAGGGATCAGGGAGGAGAGCATAACTGAGGCCAGCCAGGTTGAGATTGCAACTATTCCTGATGAAAAAATAGTTAAGACTCCCTCTCCGATCGACCGAACAGTTGAGCCCCCTGCAGGAGCAGCGCCGGGCATTAACCTGCCGCAGGTTTGGAAAGCAACTCTTGCCAACGGAATTAAAGTCT
>CAIPJU010000787.1 GCA_903865465.1 uncultured Bacteroidota bacterium | reverse complement strand
GCTCAAAACAACAGCAGTATTCGAATTTTCATTCGTCTGGAAAGCCTTCTTATGAGTAAACCTTACTCTACTTACAATTTCAAACTGTCCCCAGAACTGAACCTCATTAGGATCTTCATACAATGCACGAACCTGGAGGAAATCCAAATCAGTTACAGTTTTCAATCCCAAATCAAAATTACCAGGCATACTAAGAATCAATTTTCCACCATCACCCAAACATGGCTGTGATACCACATTCAAATTCGGAGCAAGGCAAATGCTTCTTAAGTAGTCAACCAAAGTTTGGAAAGTCACCAACTGATGGTTGATAGTTTTGTTTTCCAAAGCTTTAATTACATAATACAGAGTCTGATTGTCAATCATCAGATTGCAATTCTTTCTCAGTTTAGGATCAGCAGCCTGGATGAAATCCACAACTGCATCAATAGCATCTGTGTCAGATGTTGTAGCAGGAGCCGAAATTGCACCGGTTGTTACCAGATTTCCTTTTGCAGCCGAAATATCTCCGGCAGTTACGTCAGTAGCAATCTGCTCAAAAAATCCATCAGCCATTCCCATAGGTGTAAGGTCCGACTCGTCTCTTACCATATGGAACATACCATCAATAACATCTTCTGCCATTGTCTTCACAACTTCTCTCAAAATTGTTTGACGCAAAGGATGTTCTTTTGCCTGATTGTCGGTAGAAGCCTGACCTGTAATAACAGTATAATCCTTGTAATTTCTTACATTATCCTTCATACAAAGGATAGCAGGATAAACCTTCAGCTCACGCTCTTTCACCTTACCGGCTTCCGCACTACCGAAATCCAGGGCACCTGCCACGTATGGACGTGTACTTCCACCCTTACGTTCAAACGCGATAAACACGTTTTTGTCTTTCACTTCAACCAGGTTAATCCCTAACGCGGTCAAAGGTTCCTGCAGAGTCAAAAAAGGTAAAGTCTGAAGCGTTGCTTCGTATGTTTTAGCCTCTCTCTGCAAATCACTAATACTAATTATTTTATCAGCCATTTTGTTTTGTTTTTTATTGGTTATTAATCTTAAAATTTAATTCCTAATTCTTAGTGTCTCTCTGTGCTCTTAGCGCCTTACTGGTTACCCTTCGCTTTCAGATAAGCAACCCTGTCAGCCATATTCATGTTTGCCAGCTTTGCATTTTCCTCTTCATCACTCAGCCCTGCTGTCACCTCAGTTTCCGACTTCACAACAGCACTTTCACCACCGGCGCTACCCTTCAGCGCAGTGTTTTCAGTTTCCAATTCCTGAATTCTTGTATTGGCAGTAGCCAAACTTCCTTCAGCAACAGTTTTTGCATCATTAGCCGTAGCCAACTCAGCAGTCAATTCTTCAATTCTGCCATTAGCTGTTGTTAGGTTTCCCTCAGCAACTTCTTTAGCAACATTAGCGGTATCGCGCTCCTGTGTAAGTGATTCAATGCTCGTTTTCCTTGCATTCAACTCACCCTGCAGACTATCAATAGTCTCTTCAGCGTTCACTGTCTCATCAGAAGCAGCGCCCTCAACAGACTCAAATTTGAACCACGATTTTATCGCAGTCCATTTTTCTTGAAATTTAATTTTCATGGTATTTGTATTTTGGTTATTAATATCCTGTTTAATATTCATTTGCTGTAAAACATCCAATGCATACTCCATAGTGCCAATTTCATCAATCAATCCAATTTCTAATGCATCTTTAGCAAAATAAGATTTGCCCGTAAAAACATCATTACTGATACCATTGCGATTTTCTTTTACAGTATTAATGAACTTACTATTTATCACATCAAGTACTTCTTTACGATATGTATCCTCTTTGCCGTTTTTTATATCATGCCATTGCTTGTTTTTGTCCTTACTGGCAGTAGCATAAATTTCATAAAATTTCACACCCAATTCCTCATAATAAGGTTGGAAATCCGCAAAATAACACATGGTGCCAATCGAACCAACAATATCAATATCAGAAGAAACAATAATTTTTTTTGCGGAAGATGCCACCCAATAAGCAGCGCTGGCGGCCATACCTTCAACAAATGCCACTACAGGAGTTTTAGCATTTTTAATGGCATCCGATAAAATATCCGTATGAGATACCATTCCACCAGGACTATCAATAATTAATAATATACCGCTGATATTAGGATTATTATCAGCCATCACCACATCATTCGTAATTTCAAGTGTACCCTTAGGCCCACACATTTCAGAATATTTCATCATCTCCCCGCGAATAGGAATGATAGCAGTACTCCCTTCAGGAATATTCATATCCTGATAATCATGAAAAGTTTCGCCATCTCCGCCGCCAATTACGTACGACTTATTTTCGCCTCTTTCCTTGCCCCAATCCGTATCAGGTAATTTTTCACCCTTTATAATCGACAATAAAAGCGGAGCATAATTCATTGCGCGCTCTGGATCGAGTAAAAAAGGCTCATTCAAAATCTGGGAAATCAATCTTAAACTCATAACAGTAAT
>CAIPJU010000786.1 GCA_903865465.1 uncultured Bacteroidota bacterium | reverse complement strand
GTTAAAGTCAGAACCAAATCAGGAAACCTGCTCTTATGCCAGCTTGCAGTGAGTAAAATAAAACTTAAAAATTTTACCTACATCCTTTCGACGCTGGTCGACATAACAGCAATTAAGGAGAATGAATTAAAAATAAAGAATCTGCTCAACCAGCAAAAGTTAATAACTGAAATTTCAAGGGGTATTAATCTGCCCGGGACCTTTAGGAATTTGATCTGCAATTCCCTTCAGCTTATTGGATTACAAACAGGTGCAGACAGGGTATTCATATTGGAATACCTTAACAATGACCTCCCTGCGGATAGGATTTCCCCGAGTCCATACGAGTGGTGCAGGGAGAGAATTTCTCCCCGCTCTTCACTTTTTCATTACCTTCCTGAAGATACCCTATTGTCAGTAAAAAATATAATATTACAAAATGGCTCATTGATTGCTGATAATATTTCATCACTTCCATTCGAAATTTTTAGTATATTAGAATCATTAAAAATAAAATCACTTCTCATTTATCCGTTATATTTTCAGGATAAACTTAATGGATACATTGGACTTGAATTACAGACAGATTACAAAACCTGGACCATTTATGAAACAGGCCTATTAAAGACATTATCAAATATTTTTGCGACTGTTTTTGAGAGAAAATCAGTTATCGATAAAATAATTAAAAGCGAATTAAGACTGAAACTTGCCATTGATGGTGCAAGGGGAGGAATTATGGACAGGAATATTGCCACAGACAGTATGACTTTCAGTGATGGCTGGTATAGAATGACGGGCTTCACTCCTCATGAATTAAACTCCGGTCCTTCAAGATGGGAATGCCTGGTGTCGCCAGAGGATTCGCTTTTGGTCAAAGAGGCGATCGATAAACATTTTGATGGAGAGGATGAGTTTTTTGAAGTCATCTACAGAATAAAAACTAAAGACGGTTTGTATAAGTGGATTTTGGAACATTGGGCAGTAGTTAAACGAGCAGCTGATAATCGTCCAATAAGGGCTATTGGCATCAGCATTGACATTACAAAACAAAAAGAGACAGAGATTAAACTCAGGGAATCAGTTGAAACCCAGCAGAAGCTCTTCTCGGTTATTTCTCATGATCTGCGGGGTCCCCTTGGAAATTTCATTAAAGCGCTTGATTTACTCTCTGACAAAAGTATCCTTGACGGGAAGATGAGAAGCAAGCTTCTGGAGGAACTAAAAAAATCATCTAAAACAACATTTACCCTTCTCGAGAACTTACTGAACTGGTCTTCAAGTCAGTCAAATACTATCAGAATTGAACCATGGCACTATAGTATCTCCAAGCTGCTGCATGATAATGTTGAACAGATCGCTTCTGTCGCAAATTCTAAATTCATCAACATTCTTATGAGCGTCGATGACAGACTTAGCGTATATTGCGACAAAGACTCAATAAATCTTGTTATAAGAAATCTTCTGGCTAATGCAATTAAATTCACCAGGGAAAACGGAACTATAAGGATATCCACAGCCGAGAGAGGGAGCCTAATTGAGGTAATAATTGAAGATAATGGCGTAGGTATGGATAAAGTGACGGCAGAGAACCTTTTCACAATGAATACCTTCCGTTCAACCTACGGAACCAATAACGAAAAGGGATCAGGTTTGGGACTCGTTCTTTGCAGCGATCTAATTGACAGGAATGGAGGCAGACTTCGGGCAGAAAGTAAACCGGGTGAGGGCAGCCGGTTCATTTTTACCCTTCCCGAATCAGGAAATTTAATGTAACCACAAATAAATCAGGAACATAATTATATATGAAAACAGATAAAGTCAATGACCTATTATTAGAATTGTCCCTGACTTTTAATCCCGAGGCAGACGAATTAACTTTTGCATATCAGGCTTTGCAACAGTTTGTTAAAAGCACTGACTGCATTATGTCTGCTATTTTTTCAACCGATAAGGAAAAGATTGAAGAATATGCCGTTTTACCCTCTGATTTCAATAATCAGACCGTCTGGCAGGATCTGCTGGAGACAGCCAGGAACATACTTCTTTCAGAAAAAAAAGAAGTAACACGTACAGAGATTGAGGGCCTCTGTTTCATTTTATTCCCGATTAATGGCTGTAAATACTTCATTGTTGGAAGCAAAACACCTTTCAGTGCTGAAACAGAAACAGCGATAAGACCCTTTGCAGACCTTCTTGGTAAAATTCTGACTATTGTATCGGGCTTAGGGTTTCATAAAAGGAATGAGATAGAGATTATCAGGAAAGAAAATATGCTCAAGGCAATTGCTTTTGCTACCGGTGCTCTTTTATCCGATTCAAGTGTTACTGAAGCAATATCCAACAGCCTTCCGGTAATGGGAAAGGCAGTTGATGTCGACAGGGTATATCTTTTCAAACTTAGCTATCTTACAGGGAATGTCATTCTCACTTCTCAAATGCTTGAATGGAATTCTGGCATTGCTGCCCCCCAAATTGACAACCCTGAACTACAGAATATCCCGATTGGAATCTTTGGTGATTACCTTGGTGATTTATATCAGAATAAATCATTTAACGTAGTTGTATCTCATTTGGATAAGGGCTCCGCTATGAGGAATATCCTTGAATCACAAAAGATTCTTTCAATTTTAATAATCCCGATCTTCCTTGCTGACAAGCTATGGGGCTATATCGGATACGATGAGTGTAAATATGAAAGAATCTGGGCCGAAGATGAGATTTCAATCCTTAAAAGCTTCTGTAACAGCATTTCAATTGCTGTTGAACGGGCGAGGGTAGATGTGGAATTATTTAATTTATCTCTTTTCCCGAGGGAAAATCCAAATCCGCTTTTCCGTGTTGATATGGAAGGTAACCTTGTATTAAGAAACAAGGCAGCAGAAAATATTGATTATTTTATTTACAAGGGTTTAAGATACTCATTCGAAGAATTTGCTGCTCGTATTCCTTTTGAAATTACTAAAAATGAACCATTTAAACAATTAGAGGTTGAATACGACGGAAATAGCCTTCTTATAACTGCACTCCTTTCACAAAATAATATCCATATAAACTGCTATGGAAACAATATTACACAGCTGAAAAAGAGTCAAAGCGAACTGGAGAGGCTTGCAGTTGTTGCCAGTTCAAACAATCATGGCGTTCATTTCACTGATTCGG
>CAIPJU010000785.1 GCA_903865465.1 uncultured Bacteroidota bacterium | reverse complement strand
GCTTAATTTCATCTTTGTATCTGACAAAGCTGAGGCTTTTATTTATCATATACCTGTAAGTAACATGCGTTTTAGCCTTTTTTGCACCCAGAGCCTCATATATAGAAATCATCCTGGGGTTGTAATCACCTACCCATGAGAGTTCCAACTCCCTGAACCAGGGTTTCTTTTTAAAAGCTTCGTAGATGTGCAGGAAAATAGCAGATTCCACCCCGCTGTTTTGATGCGATGGAAGAACTCCCCCGACAATTGCTCTTGTCCGGGTCATTGTATGTGTCAACTTATAATAGATAAAGCGCAGATAACCAAGAATATTGAGTTCCCCGTTAAAGTGGTGAAGTATCTGGTTCAGATCGGGATAGAGGATAAAAAATGCAATAGGTTTCTCATTGAAATATGCAAACCAAATCAAATCCTCATCGATTACAGGCCGTGCCTTCATGAATGTCTCCTCAAGCACCCTTGGTTCAAGCGGTGTAAAATCTTCCTTAAATACCGACCAGGTCGAATTGTATACATCAATAAGGTCATTAACAAATTTTTCTCTCTTCCTGATCTCAAAATGACGGAAGGTATAACCCGGTCTTTTGGAAATCCAGCTGGCTATTTTCATCATCCGTTCCGGAAAGGTACTCATCTTGTTGTCTGCTTCCCTTATTGGCCTGTGGAAAGAGTATTGATCGAAATAATTTTTGAAACCGTATTTCTCGAAATATTCCCTGTAGTATCTTTTATTGTACGACATACCAAAACCCTGTTGCATGAAACCATCAACCAGAAGTCCCCAGTTACTGTCGTTCTCGCCGAAATTAACAGGCCCGTCCATTGCCTGCATTCCCCTTGATTCGAGCCACTCCTTTGCAGTATCAAAGAGAGTAAATGCTGCAGCTTGATCTTCAATAACTTCGAAATATCCCATTCCTCCTGTTGGCTGCCTGTTTGCATCTGATCTTCTGCGGTCGATAAATGCAGCCACTCTTCCTATTAATTGGCCACTATCCCAGTAAAGTAACCATCTGGATGCCTCACCAAAACTAAATGCATGGTTTTTCGCAGGATCAAATACTGATTCTATTGAAGAGTCGAGCGGACAAACCCAATCTTTATCATCTTTATATAACTCTTTTGGAAGACTAATGAACTCTTTCCTCTGCTGTGCTGAAATGACCTGTTCTACATACATCCTGATTATTATTAAGAAAGCCCGCTAATATATATAGATTTTAAATATTTTTTTCCATGCCGCCGCTGACATTGAGTGGGATTAACTGTCCCACTCCCTTGTATTAACCTCATTACCAGTGATATATTATCTTCTTTAATGAATATCGATAATCCTGTGGTCGATAAGGATGAAGACTATCCCTATCAGGAAAGAATAAATGGCAAAAACCCTGACAGGAATATAATCAGTAGGTTTAATTCTCATTTTAAACCAGAGGTAGCCTACAAGGAATGCCTTCCCAATAAAATATACAATGAAGGTCGACAGGGCAACGCCTACTATATTATAACCCCATTTTATCATCAGCAGGCTTAATGGGATATTGATCAGAAGTTCCAGTATAGCGGCTATCAAAGTTATCCTTGTCTTCTTCCTCCCGATAATTATTGTCTGGGGAAAGACCAGCCTGGGAATAATAAGCATGGAATAGATAAGGAAGATATCAGCGCTTTTCTGGAAATCGGGATTAAACATTCGCGGATATATCCACCTGGTAAAAACCATCATAATAATGGCAGTGGGGAAGAGAAAGTGCATAAGCTTCTCTGACTTGTTTCGTATTTTTG
Organism: uncultured Bacteroidota bacterium; assembly: GCA_903865465.1. Classification (GTDB taxonomy): domain Bacteria; phylum Bacteroidota; class Bacteroidia; order Bacteroidales; family VadinHA17; genus LD21. Next base: position 3,994 of record CAIPJU010000785.1, on the reverse strand, counting down.
CCATCGACTCCACCATCCTCTCCCTTGTTGAAAACTCTGGCAGCATGGCATTGCTCAGTCCGTTTGCAAGCATTAAAACCAGAGGAAATTCCTTAGCCCCATACCTGAACCATGCGAACATTCCCGGATCGCGATAAACGGCCGAGACAATAACACCATCGGTATATTGAGCCGATCCGCTAATAAGAGTTGTAAGAATCAGAGGAAGACCGAGGTAGAGATGTTCCTTCATGAATTCGACTGAAATTTTCATCTCGGTATAACGCCTCAGCAAAACAATCAGCCAAACCCATCTCATTGCTGTGACCGTCAGCAAACCATAAATAGACCATACCAGGTCTTTGCCGAGAGCAAGCGGAACAATTATAAGCAGTAATTGGGCTGAATAGGTATAGATTCCGTACTGGAATATGCGATATGACCTGTTATTCAGAAGATATATATACTCAATGAGGCAGACAGGGCTGCTGAGAAGGATATAAAACAGAAGAAGATTTATATGAGGAATATTCATTGAAGAATAAACCGACGAAAAAGTATTTTTCAGAGCATGTCCAAGGATGAAAACCAGAACACTGAAAAAGCTGAGAAGGAGAAAAGCGTTATATATCTCAGGTGATTTCTGGGTTCCGTTATTGCCAATCTTGCGAAAAGTATTATTTCTGTGGTATAAAGGCAACAAAGACTGTATGATACCTGTGACCCAGAAAAAAGTAAATATTCCCGCTATGAACATAAACATCTCCCATTGTCCAATCTCGGCTCGGGTAAGATGGTTCTTGGTAAGTGCAATACTAATGAAGAGGAAGATTACGGGCTTCATAAGCTGGAAAAGCTGCAGCCCTGAGATATTATCTATAAACTTTATTCTTTTAAGCACAGAAGATAAAATTCGTCTATATTCTTAAACTCTGAAGTTTGAAAAATATTCTTTATTCAAATCAAAATAACCTGACAAAGGTAGTAATTGACATCTGTATGAGAAAAAAAATCCAAAATTTTGTGAAATAGAAATATTGCACCTAAATTTGCACTCCTGAAACGGTGGATGTAGTTCAGTCGGTTAGAACGTCGGATTGTGGTTCCGAAGGTCGTGGGTTCGAGCCCCATCTTCCACCCAAATAAACATCTTCAAAAACCGCCCTTCATAAGAACGGGCGGTTTTTTATTTCCTGAATTTTAGCAAAAATCTGATCCCAATAAGTGTCAGCAGGAATTTACCAAACTAATATTAAGAAGGTTGTAAAGGTCCGGAAAACTCTTGAAACTCCGTTTTCCCCATTTTAATATCCATGTAATTTGCCAGAGATTTATTTGCATCCTTTTCGCAAGAGAATTATATTTACTCAGGTAATAACCAACGAAAACCGGTCGATACTTTAACAAAAACCAATAAGAACTATGAAAAACAATCTTACCCGACGCAATTTTATCCGGACAGGAGCCATGGCTACCGGGGGTATTCTTGCGTCAAAATCGATCCAACTCGATGCAATGCCATACAATTCCCAGTCGAAAAAGGTTGCTCCAAGCGACAAGCTGCGATTCGGAATTATAGGAATCGGGATGCAGGGCTCCGGGCTGCTGACGGGTGCCGTCACCCTCCCCGGGGTTGAGTGTGTTGCTGCCGCTGACCTTTATGATGGCCGGCATACTCTTGCAAAGGAGATAACAGGGAATCCAAACCTTTTCACCACCAGAAAGTACCAGGAACTTCTCGACAGGAAGGATATTGACTGCATAATAGCTGCAGTCCCCGATTTCTGGCACCGAAAAGTGGTAGTTGATGCCTGCAATGCAGGAAAAGATATCTACTGCGAGAAACCTATGTCGCACACTATTGCTGACGGATTCGATATGGTTGCTGCTGCTGCCAGAAATAACCGGATTGTGCAGATAGGTTCTCAGAGAGTAAGTTCAAATCTTTGTGCCAAGGCAAAAGAGCTCTATACAGGGGGTGCCATTGGAGATGTTGAACAGGTAGAAATCACCTTGGGACGTAATGATCCTACAGGTGCCTGGGAATATCCTCCTCCTGCCGATCTCTCCCCGAAAACTCTTGACTGGGACACCTGGTTGTACGATGCTCCCAAAATCCCTTTTAACAAAGAACACTTCGCACGCTGGCGCTGCTGGAAAGAATATGGCACTGGTGTTGGAGGCGACCTTATGGTTCACCTTGTAAGCGGAATGATGGTTACTCTTGGCTGGAATGAAGCCCCACGTTCAGCAACTGCCCTGGGTGGTATCTTCCGCTGGAAGGACGGAAGAAATATGCCTGACCTTCATGTTGTCCTCTTCGATTACCATGGAGTACCTGTATATTGCAGATTGGGATTAGGCACCGAAACACCTGAACTCGCCAGGTTTATGGGACCTAAAGGAATCATCGATGCGGGTGAATTCAATCTCCGCTATGCTCCTCAGCCGGGTATTGACCTTGGCCCAAGCTATTATGCAAGCGGTTTCCCAAGCCAGATGAGAGCTGAATATGAAAAACAATGGTATGCTGAACATTCCCCAAAACTGGGCAAAGAGCCGATCTACGATGAGACTAACTACCGCGGTCACGACTGGGATGATATGATACCTCATATGTGGAATTTCTTCGAAGCTGTAAAATCGCGTAAAACCGTTGTTGAGGATGCAGTATTCGGAAACCACGCAGCCATCGCATGTCATATGGCCAATGAGGCATATTTCCGCCAGAAAACCGTTTATTGGGACGAGGCTAGCCATTCAGTTAAAGGCTAAGCCATCAATAATGGATTGAAAGAATATAGAAAAGTGATCAGTTTTTTTCTCCCTGATCACTTTTCGTTTAATTATTATTCCTCGTCCTGCAATCAAATCATTCGTTCCAGATTGATCTCAGACTGTAAATCTTGAATTCTTCTACTTTAGCTGTCCCATTATTTTGAAAAAGAGCAACATGATCGAAATCTTCTGTCGGGAAGAAGATTCCTGTCATAACTGTAAGTCCGTCATCGGCAAAGAGTTCCAATGAAGAATGGTCGAGAAAGATATGGAATTTAAGTGTATCTTCCGATGATATCCTTGGTGCATAACTTAACTTCGGAAATTCGGGCGAAAAACCGGTAATCCCCGATTTACTCCTGTCGGAATAGAATCGGTTTGACTTCTTATCATAACCAACAATCAATTGTTCTCCCCTCCCATTTGAGAATGTGAGTCCGAACTCATCGGAACTGCTGCCTGAGAGGTCAATATCAAGCTTAATTTCATTTAATCCTGATATTAATACTGAGACCAGGGAGTTTATTTTCAATTTTTTCCCGGCTTCCCTCAGACTCTCGAGTTCTTTTACAGGCTTTGAGCTTAACCTGAGACCGGAGGCTGTGTTTTTAAGTTTAAGACTTCGGGGAAGAGTATTGGCGCTTCTCCATTCCTTTGTTGGGGTTACCTGAGCATAGGACCAGTTACTCATCCAGCCAAGAAATAATCGTCTGCCGTCATTGTCAGGGATATCCGACCATGTTACGCCGGCATATTCGTCTGGCCCGTAATCGAGCCAGAGAGTTGTCTCCTTTGGATTGTTATTAATAAACTCCTTCCCGTTGAAATCTCCGATAAAATACTGAGTCCCGGAACCTCCGTTAGGTGCTCCCGGATTTATATTAACCAAAAGAACCCATTTATCATTACCACCACTCTTCAGCCTGAATAGGTCGGGACATTCCCAAACGCCACCATGAGCACCAGAATCTGATCCGAACTCACTAAGAAACTCCCAGCTCTTCAAATCCGGGGAACTGAAAAACTGAACTTTATTTCCAACAGCCAGCACAACAACCCATTTCTGAATAGTTTCGACCCAGATAACTTTGGGATCACGGAAATCTTTTTCGCCCCGGTTTGCAATCACGGGATTATGGTCATATTTAACAAATGTTCTGCCTTTATCATTGCTTACTGCAATGCTTTGATTCTGAAAATCTATTCTCCCCTTTTTTGCCCTGGTGTCGGAATGATG
>CAIPJU010000784.1 GCA_903865465.1 uncultured Bacteroidota bacterium | reverse complement strand
GATGATGCCGGGAATGGATGGGTTTGAAGTCTGCCGGATTCTGAAGGAAAAGCCTGAAACGAGTGATATCCCGGTTATCTTTCTGACAGCCCGCACGGAAACAGACGATATTATCAGGGGATTTCAGATCGGGGGAGTTGATTATATAACGAAACCGTTCAAGAAAGAAGAACTCTATGCAAGAGTAAATATTCATATCCAGTTGAAGCTTATACGCGATTATCTCGTTAAATGTGAACTGGATACCAAAAAATCGAGGGATTATTTTATGCGCACTCTTTATGAGTTGGGCAAAATAATGGATAGAAATAAATAATTCTTTTAATGCGGAATTCCAGCGACTTACTGCTTATTGTCGATGACAATATATTGAATCTGCAGCTTACTGCAGGGATCTTAAAGGAAGAGGGTTATCTTATCAGTCTGGCTCAGGATGGTAATTCTGCACTCGTTCAGCTGGAAACTATTGTACCTGATCTCTTTCTCCTTGACATTATGATGCCAGGGATGGATGGATTGGAACTCTGCAGGACCATTAAGAGTAATGAGAAATTTCGTGATATCCCGGTAATTTTTCTGACTGCCAAAAACCAGACTGAAGACCTGACTGCAGGCTTCAATGCAGGAGGAGTGGATTATATTACCAAACCATTTGTCAGGGAAGAACTCGTAATCCGTATCAAGAATCACCTTGAACTTTCAAAGTCGAGGAAAAAGATCATTGAGATGGTTAATACCCGCGATAAACTTTACTCAGTGATTGCACACGATATAAGGTCCCCTTTTTCAAATATTGTTCTTACCCTTAATACTATCTCAGAAGGATTTCTCGACCCGGCGAGCGATGATTTCATGGAAATAATTAGAGACCTGGAAAAATCGGCTAACGAGACATGGGGACTGCTTGACAACCTGCTCGACTGGACACGGCTTCAGAATGAATCAGTGATATTGTCCTTTAAACAAAACATGATATTCCCTATTATTAATCATTCTCTTCATTTGCTGAGAGGGAATATTGAGGAGAAGAAGCTGGAGGTTATAACTGACATTCCTGAGACTTTGGAAGCCTTCTTCGATGAGATTTCCATCATGTCGGTATTCAGGAATATTATTAATAATGCCATAAAATTCACTCCTCCCGGGGGTAAAATTAAAATTGAAGCTGAAGAAAAAGAGGATTATGCAAGGATAAGTATTGTCGATTCAGGTGTTGGCATGGATGATTCTATTGTTAAAAGGATATTTACCCACAATGAGCATTATACAACCAGAGGCACAAATAAAGAACCTGGCAGCGGCCTGGGGACATTCATAATCAAGGATTTTGTTGAACTTAATAAAGGGATTCTTGAAGTAAAGAGTGAGCCGGGCTCAGGTACGAGTATAACAGTCAGTCTGCGTCTTACTGATAATAAATAAAGACGGACCAGTTACCTGATTCAGGTTATCAGGAATGTAACAAGCTACGGAAGCTTCAGCCGGCAAAATTGGTTTATTAAGAAAATAGTTGTAAATTGGTTCTTTAATTCCGGAATAGAGGCTTTTGGGATGGGAGGTTGTGATGGACTATAAGTTAGTTGTAACCAGATGGAACAGAGCCTGTTTTGAAATTGTATCTATCATGAAAAGGTTAATTTTCCTCATATTTCTTGTTTGTCTGGCAGTATCGTGCGGTACTTCCAGAAAGGCATCACCGAAAGATGCAGGAATGGTAATGACCAGGAAATTTGTTGGCAATTATATAGAATACCGGCAGACACCCTCTGCCCGTATAGGCTATCCCAATCTGATATGGATAAAAACCACACTTAAAGGGACCTACGGTAGGATCTCTGCTTATTCGAAGGATTGTAAGTTTAAGGCTGGTGATCGTTTGTATATCCGTAAGGAGTATATCATGCCCGGGGTATCGGGTTATTGGGAATATTATGTTGAATCGGATGACGGCTCGGTAATTTACAAGCTGACCGAATTTCAGAACGACAAGAAAGTAAATACCGACAGCTGGTTTGGAAAAGGTTCTGATTCCGGAGAATAAAGAAATAGTCTTATTTTTCTTCACCACTTCTTCGATTGAAAATGCCAGGCCTTTTGCTTTAAGAAGTTCCTAAGTTTTATATGACTTAAGCTTGTAATATTTTTATAACAATAATGATGCACGCGTTACTGTTGCAAACAAATCAATTTTGGTCTGAAGAAAACACCAGGTTCATTGTTTGAAGATTGTCTTTTAAAAATATTAGCAACTACATCTCTGGAATAAATTTGACTTCACGCCTTTTGTAGCATAACTTTGATTCTGGTTTGTCAATAAATGCTTTCATGTATCGCAGAACAACTATTATAAATTGAAACCTAAAAATTTATTGCAATGAAAACCAAATTGTGCATTGCGATCATTTTGTTATTAATAAATTTTCTAAACCTGAAGTCTCAGGCTGCAATAGCAAGTTCATCTGTTCAAAATCAAATTGAAATCTCAGTAAACTCCTATTCTGATGATTTTATGATTGGCAAAATTCATTTCACCCTGGTATGTAAACCAGCGTATGTTAGTGATATTTTGAATTATAGATTTGAATTACAAGCTGATAATCATTTGTCCTTGTTCGAGATGGCAAATATTGAACCTGGTGAAAAATCTAAATCCATCGTTCTTTCAGAACTTATTACTTCACTCAATGAAATTTCATCTGACTATATGATCGATGAAGATCGAATAGCAAAGATTCTTGGAGAATCAGATCTTCAGAAATTAACCGATGATGATAAAAAATTCCTTCATGATGTTAAATTAGGGGGTTTTGTCAAAGATAATGCCCAACTTCGAAATCAGTTGAATTTGCTAAAACCAAAGATTCAGGCTAATTTTGATTCGTTGACTTTACTTACTGATACTTCAAAAAATGCAAGAATTTTATTGACTTTAAATCAATTTGCCAACGGGTTTATTACAAAGGCTTATTTGCATCTTTTGCTGAAGGTGGATATAGGAGACGAAATTGGAACTCTCTCTGTAAATAAAAAGGTGAAATTGTACAGCATAAAACTTGAGGATGAGAAGGCTGTGCAAAAAGCCCTGGAAGATAAATATAATAAATTATTAGCTGCCCCAAAAGGTTCAGGATGGAAAGAAAAAATTCTGGGATTAAGGCCAAAAATGAATTTCAGATATCAGGAATATTTATTGCGAAATATAATCCAGCATAGGGATGGTGTATTTGATAATATATTAAACCGGGATAAAAATGGCGTTGATTCTCTTATAGTTGAACAAGTTGAAATAAAATTTGAAAGTGAGCAGATAGTT
>CAIPJU010000783.1 GCA_903865465.1 uncultured Bacteroidota bacterium | reverse complement strand
GTGTCGAGGAGGTTATCCTGCAGCGACCCTATAAATCCTGAAAGAGTCATAACAAGCTCTTCGCGAATCGGATCAATAGGAGGGTTGGTTACCTGGGCAAAAAGCTGCTTGAAGTAGTTGAATAACCTGTAGGGTTTTTTCGACAGCACTGCCACAGGAACGTCATTGCCCATGGAACTAACTGGTTCTTTGCCTGTTTCAGCCATCTCCCTGATAATCCTGTCGGTATCTTCCATCGAATAGTTGAAAGAGACAAGATATTTTTCATATTGGTCGCCCATATCTGGTGGTTCAATATGACCAGTCTCAATTTCTTCGAGATTGACCATATTTTGCTGGATCCACTGGCCATAAGGGTATTCCCCTGCTATCTTGGCTTTTAGCTCTTTATCATAGTAGATTTTTCCTTCCTGGGTGTCAACAAGAAGCATTTTGCCCGCTTTCAGCCTTCCTTTTTTTCTCACCTCTTCAGGCTTAAATGTCTGAACGCCTGTTTCAGAACCCATAACAATAATGTCGTTATTGGTGATTGTATATCGCGATGGCCTCAGACCATTCCTATCGAGCATTCCGCCTATATACCTTCCATCGGAGAAAATCAGGGAGGCCGGGCCGTCCCATGGCTCCATGAAAGTGGAGTGGTAATGATAAAATGACTTAAGTTCGGGTGAAATAGGATTCTTTGAATTAATTGACTCCGGAATGAGAATCGACATGGCATATGGCAACGACTTGCCACTCATTATGAGGAATTCAAGAACATTATCGAGCGAAGCAGAATCGCTCTTATCCGGCTCAATTATCGGGAAAAGCTTTGTGAGGTCACCAAGTTTGTCGGTCTTAAGAAGTGATTCCCTGGCTTCCATCCAGAATCGGTTTCCCTTTATCGTGTTTATTTCACCATTATGTCCAAGCATCCTGAAGGGCTGGGCAAGATCCCAGCTTGGGAAGGTATTGGTACTGAATCGGGAATGAACGAGGGCAATGGCACTCTGTAGCCTTTCGTCGGTAAGGTCGAGAAAATACTCGCCAAGCTGCAGAGAGGTAAGCATACCCTTATATACAAGCACCTTAGTAGAGAGACTGGGGATATAGAAAAGGTTCTTTTGCTTAATATCAGAATTTCGTATAGTATTTTCAGCCCGTTTCCTGATGAAGTATAACTTCCTGTCGAGTTCTTCCTGGGGCATATCAGCACCAAGTAGTATCTGAATGATTTCAGGTTCTGCCGCCCTTGAAATATCGCCAATTACGGCATTATTACGTGGTACTTCCCTGAAGCCTATGAATCTGACCCCTTCCTCCTTAACGATCTGAAGGAGCATCTCGCGGCATTTTGCCGCATCGAATCTGTCCTGCGGAAGAAATATAAGGCCTGTTCCGAACTGACCTTCAGGTGGGAGCGAGTATCCCTGAATAAGATAAAAGTCACGAGGAACCTGAATAAGAACTCCGGCACCATCGCCTGTTTTTTTATCGGCTCCCTCAGCTCCCCTGTGAGTCATGTTGGCAAGGATATCAAGACCCTGCCTGATGATGGAATGAGATTTTCTGCCTCTGAGATGTGCAACAAATCCGATTCCGCAATTCTCATGCTCAAATTCCTGCCGGTATAGTCCCTGCTGTTTTGGCCGTTCGTTTTTCATAATCTGTTATTATATATTTTCAATTCTGTCATTATAAAAAAACCGCTCCCTGATTTTCCAGAGAACGGCTATCCTTAACCCGATACCAATTACCATTCTCAATGAGTTCCGGTTAGCCTTTTAATAAGCCTGTAAGATAATATGGATTTTTTTAGATTCATTCTTTTAATATTTGATGACAAAGATAGTGTTTATTCTTACAAATTGTCGTAAATATTATTAATAAAATTAATGAATATTGTAAAAATATTTTAATTGATGTAAACTTAATACTTAAACAATTATTTTTCTTCCAATTCTGAAATGTGAAGGATCAAACTATTGATATTATTTGTTGTTATTTTGTATGGTAATGAATTATTCAACTCATTCTTGAATTTATTTTTCACTTTTATTATGGAAAAATCAGATAATCTGATAATTGTAATTTTTGGAGCCTCGGGTGACCTGGCCTCGCGAAAACTAATTCCTGCAATTTATTCACTTAGGATGCAGGCTTTGATGCCGGAAAGGTATTCAGTACTCGGAGTTGGCAGAACGGATTTCACCGACGATGTTTTCAGAAAAAAAATGCACGAAGCTATTCTTGCATTTTCAGAAGAAAAAATTGCTGATGAAGGTTCTATAACTGACTTTTGCCTTAATCTCTCTTACCTTCAGATCGATAACTCTAATCCTGATAGCTTTATCCATCTCAGGGAGAAGCTTAAAGAGATCTCTTCTGAAAAAGGAATTGACGGAAATTATCTCTATTACCTGGCTACTCCACCAAGTTTATATGAAGTAATAGCAGTAAACCTGTCTGACGCAGCTCTTTTTGATCAGGCTGAGGGTTTCCGGAGAGTGATAATTGAAAAACCCTTCGGATACGACCTGGATTCCGGCAGGAAACTGAATGCTGTGCTTCATGAAAGAATATCCGAAGATCAGATATTCAGGATTGATCATTACCTGGGAAAGGAGACGGTGCAGAATCTGCTTGTGACCCGTTTCGCGAACGGTATCTTTGAGCCACTCTGGAACAGGAATTATATTGACCGGATTGAAATAACCTCAGCTGAAAGCCTTGGCGTTGAAGAGAGGGGCGGATACTATGATTCATCGGGTGCTCTGCGCGATATGGTTCAGAACCATCTTTTGCAGATGGTTGGGCTTACTGCAATGGAGCCTCCTTCATCGCTTAATGCTGATGCTATCCGAAACGAGGTTTTAAAGGTTTTCCAGTCGCTTCAGCCTATAATGGAAGAGGATGTGCCCCGGCAGGTAGTCAGGGGACAATATACCGGCTCAATGATCAGGGGTGTCTGTGCTACAGGTTACCGCAATGAAAAGGGTGTTGCACGCGACTCAAGGACAGAGACTTATGTTGCAATCAAGTTCTTCATAAATAACTGGCGTTGGGGCGGGGTTCCATTTTATATCAGGACGGGGAAGAGGATGCCAACACGTGTTACCGAGATTGTCATCCATTTCAAATCGACACCTCACCATCTTTTCAGAAGGGAATCCGGCAAAATGTCTGCCAACTCGCTGATAATTCGTATTCAGCCCGATGAGGGTATTCTTATGAAATTCGATATGAAGGAACCCGGCGCAGGATTCAACGCTAAAAACGTTAACATGGATTTTCACTATAAAGACCTGGCTGATATAAGGATTCCTTCGGCATATGAAAGACTGATAGCCGATGTGATGCTTGGCGATTCGACACTCTTCTCGCGCGATGATGAGGTTGAGACGGCGTGGAAATTCCTCGAACCCATTCAGAAAGCCTGGGCAGCAAACCCTGCCATTAAGGTATATGGTTACCCGGCAGGAACATGGGGGCCTGAAATAGCAAATGATCTTATTGAAGGAGAAGGGCTTACCTGGCGTTATCCCTGTAAAAACCTTGCTGATGATGAGCTCTATTGTGAATTATAGATCGGTATCTATCCGGAAGCTAATTGTTTTATATAGCGGTATGATGTTGAAAATAAATATGTTGCAGAGAAATGAATCATAAGCCCGGAACAGTTAAAGTATTTGACACGGCAGATGAGGTCGCTGAGAATTTTGCCTTATTCCTGGTACAAAAAATAATAGAATCTGCGAAAAAGGGAAAGTCATTTTCAATAGCCTTATCCGGAGGTTCTACACCGGACCTTCTTTTTTCATTGCTTGGAGGGCAATATGCAGAATTGGCTGACTGGAGCCATGTTCATTTTTTTTGGGGAGACGAGAGATGTGTATCTCCTGACAGCAACGAAAGCAATTTTGGCTCGGCTAATGTCCGATTTCTTAGAAAAGCCTTAATCCCCGAATCAAATATTCACAGGATAAGAGGAGAGAATAACCCAATTCAGGAGGCTGAACGTTATTCGGGCGAAATAAAATCCAATCTGCCGGTAAGAAATGGATTTCCTGTTTTCGATTTAATTCTTCTCGGACTTGGCGAAGACGGCCATACTGCTTCAATTTTTCCTTCAGAACCGGAATTACTGGTTTCGGAAAAAATCTGTGAAGTGGCTACTCACCCTGTAAGCCGGCAGCAACGTGTTAGCATTACAG
>CAIPJU010000782.1 GCA_903865465.1 uncultured Bacteroidota bacterium | reverse complement strand
TATCCAATTTTCTCTACAACACCCTTTGCCAGAACAATCCCGGATTTCATGTCAATAAGCTGATACTTTATTGATGAACTTCCGCAGTTAAGAACTAAAATTTTCATACAAATATTTTATTGTTTTTATATCATCTTTAAAATGAATACCTTACGATGTAAGATATCATTATTCAACCAAAATGGTTTCAGGACTCGAGGAAGTTATTCCTTCTGATCTTTACGCCGTCAACATTGTATTCATAGAAACCTCTTCCTGTACGTCTTCCCCACTGGTGGGCCCTGACAAGCTTTTTTAAAAGAGGAGAAGCTTTATATTTGATATCTCCGAATTCATCGTAAAGGTTTTCACACCAGCGGAGCAATTTATCGAGGCCTATTTTGTCAGCCATTTCAAAAGGACCCAATGGAAGTCCGAAGCCGACCTTCATGGTAAGGTCGATGTCTTCCATTTTACCGACTCCTTCCATAAGTATTTCGCAAGCTTCATTAATCATTGGTACAACCAGCCTTGTGCTAATAATTCCCGGCGATTCTTTGACAGGAACCACTTTTTTGCCAATAAGGTTGGCGAATTTAACAGTATTGTCATATGCTTCCTGTGATGTGTACAGCCCTTTTACTATTTCTACCACACGGGCATCGGCCTCAGGGGTAAGAAAATGAAAACTGACACAGCGATCCTTATAGGTAAGTTCACTTGTAAGTTCCGTTATGACCTGTGTGGAAGAATTGGTTGCTATTATCGCATTACGGCCAACATGCTGTTCGATCCTCCTGAGTATTTTGGCCCTGATATCGTGGCTATGTTCGCGAGTGGACGACTTTATAGCTTCAATGACAATATCACATCCGGCGAACATGGTATAGTCTGTTGTCCCTTTAATTCGCGACATAATGCCAAGCTTTTCCGAATTGGTCATACCCCAGCGCTCAATCATCCTGTCGAGTTCCTTGTTAAGCTCCTGTATGGCCTGGTCGATCTTTTCCTGATTTAATTCAAGGAAAATAACATCCAGCCCTTTTGAGCTTACCATTCTAGCTATATTCTGTCCAACTGAACCGGCTCCGACAATTCCTACCAGCGAAAATAGAGTCTTAGGCTTGGTGTCCTTTGCAAGTCCGTAATCCTCAAGTTTTTCAATATTATCTGCCATAAAAATAAATTTTTCCTTCTTAAATTAAATTAAATATCTCATTTTAAGATATTTGACCAAAATTATTTTTTCCCTGCAGCCTGATTTGAAGTAATAGCAATCATACTTACAATATCGCTGACCGAACATCCGCGTGACAAGTCGTTGATAGGAGCTGCCATACCCTGTAGAATCGGTCCGATGGCCTCTGCGTGAGCGAGCCTCTGAACCAGTTTATAAGCAATATTGCCTGAATTAAGATCGGGGAAAATAAGAACATTAGCTTTTCCTGCTATGGGGCTTCCGGGAGCCTTGCTTTTCCCAATTGCCTCAATCAGGGCCGCGTCGGCCTGTAATTCGCCGTCGAGCTGAAGATCGGGAGCCATCTCTTTTGCAATGCGTGTGGCATTTACCACCCTGTCAACCATTTCATGTTTTGCGCTTCCCTTGGTTGAAAAACTAAGCATGGCTATTCTTGGCTCAAATCCTGCAATAGCTCTTGCTGTATGTGCGGAGGCAACTGCAATCTCAGCCAGCTCTTTTTCATTAGGGTTAGGGTGAACAGCACCATCGGCAAAAATTATTACTCCCTCTTCGCCGAAGCTCTTGTCGGGGAGAATCATAATAAATGCACCTGAGACTACGGAAATTCCGGGAGCTGTTTTAACATAGTGGAAAGCCGGGCGCAGAACATCACCTGTAGAATGATCGGCACCCGAAACCTCGCCGTCGGCATCACCGCTTTTTATCATTAAAACGCCAAGATATAGAGGATCTTCGATAAGCCTTAATGCCTCTTCCTTAGTCATCCCCTTGCTTTTTCTCAGCTCAACCATCAGGTCAGCATACTGCTCCTTCTTTGAGTGATTTTTAGGATCAACTATTGTCGCTTTCGAAATATTCTTAAGCCCAAGTTTTGAAGCATGTTCGTTTATCTCAGCCGGATCGCCAATTAGAATAATCTGAGCAAGATCCTCTTCAATTGCAAGGTCAGCTGCCTTTATTGTCCGCTCCTCATAACCTTCGGGAAGGACAATACGCATTTTATATTTTTTGGCATTCTCTTTGATACGTACTAATAATTCCATTGTATATCAATATATTAATAAGTTATAAATTCTTTCGTAAATGTACGGAAAAAAAGTCCTATTAAACAATTTTCAAATACATGATTAATATCAGAAAAATGATTTCTTCAATTAACCTTTAAACTACAAGCTCCGGCAAAATGCATGTTTGAATCATTTTTTTAATTTAGCACTCTTTAATCTTATAGCTTAATGAGCACACTTCAAACAAAACTTAATATGCTCTCCGATGATCTCGAAGGCGATCTCAGTTATGACAGTCTGACTACCTCAGTGTATTCAACCGATGCCTCGGTATACAGGGAAACACCTGTTGCGGTGGCATGTCCAAAAGGAGTAGACGATATCAGGAGAATATTAAAATTTATTTCATCTGAGAAATCCTTTATCACCATGAGGGCCGGGGGTACTTCTCTGGCAGGCCAGGTAGTAAGTTCAGGAATTATTGTGGATGTTTCGAGATACATGAATAAGATCCTCGAGGTTAACAAGGATGAGAAATGGGTAAGGGTCGAACCCGGAGTAGTTCTGGATGAGATGAACTCCGTGTTGAAGAAATACGGCCTTTTCTTCGGTCCGGAAACCTCGACTTCGAATCGCTGCAATATCGGCGGAATGGTAGGAAATAATGCATGCGGGTCACATTCACTTATATACGGGTCAACCAGGGATCACCTGATAGAACTTAAGACGATTCTAAGCGATGGCAGCGAGGTACTATTCGGGCCAGTCGAAAATGAGACATTTAATATAAAATGCAATAGTGACTCACTCGAGGGATCGATATACAGGAAAATAAGATCACTATTTGAGGATGAGATCAACAGGGAAAGAATAAAAGAGGGATATCCCGACAGAAAGATAAGCCGCCGAAATACGGGATATGCTCTTGATTTACTTCTCGATTGTGATATATTTGAAGAGAATTCGGATAAAAAATTCAATTTCTGCAAGCTTCTGGCAGGATCGGAAGGAACACTTGCAATTACGACTGAAATAAAACTAAACCTGGTTCCTCTGCCCCCTTCAAACAAGGCTTTGGTATGTATACATCTGGCAAAAAGGAATGAAGCTTTCAGGGCAAATCTTATTGCACTTAAATACAAGCCATCGGCAGTTGAGATGATGGATAACCGGATCCTCGAACTAACAGAAGGAAATATAAGCCAGCGAAATAACAGGTTTTTTCTTGAAGGGAAGCCGGGTGCTATTGTCATCGTTGAATTCCATAATGAAAATGTTGAAGAGATAGATATCAGCGCAGTTGAAATGATTAATGAGCTGAAAGCTGCCGGCCTCGGATATGCTTTTCCTGTGATAAAGGGAAAAGATATTTCGAAAGTGTGGGACCTTCGAAAGGCCGGACTCGGAATCCTTGCCAATATGAAGGGAGATTCAAAACCGGTAGCCCTTATTGAAGATACGGCAATTAATGTAGAGCACTTTACAAAATATATTGAGGAGATTGAAGAGATGCTCTCCTCGCACGGTAAAGAGGCGGTATTCCACGCTCATATAGGAACCGGAGAGCTTCATCTGAGGCCAATTCTTGACCTTAAAAATCCTGCTGATGTTGATCTGTTCAGAACAATTGGATCTGAAACGGCAAGAATAGTAAAGCGATACAACGGCTCACTCAGTGGAGAACATGGTGACGGCCGTTTGAGAGGTGAGTTTATCCCCTTCATGCTTGGAGAACATAACTACCAGTTATTAAAAGAGGTGAAGAAATGCTGGGATCCGGAAGGATTGCTTAATCCGGGTAAGATTACCGATACACCTCCGATGAACTCATCGCTGAGATATATCGCGGGAAAACCGCAAAAAGAAATTGAAACCATTTATAATTTTTCCGAAAGTCTGGGAATACTCAGAGCAGCAGAAAAATGCAACGGCTCGGCCGATTGCCGTAAATCGTCGAAAATCGGAGGATTGATGTGCCCTAGTTTCATGGCAACCGGGAATGAAAAAGACAGCACAAGGGCAAGGGCTAATATACTCCGCGAGTACCTGTCGGCTGAAGGCGACCCATGGGATCATAAGGAAATTTATGAAATACTCGATCTTTGTCTTAGCTGTAAGGGCTGCAAATCGGAATGTCCATCGGGTGTTGACATGGCTAAAATGAAATCGGAGTTCATGCAACACTGGTACGACAGGCATGGTATTCCTTTAAGAACCATGATTATAGCATATATAACCCTTCTCAACAGGGCGGGTTCATTTTTCCCTGCGCTCTTTAATTTCTTTGTAAAAAACAGTTTCACCTCCGGGATCATTAAGAAGGTTACCGGATTCGCTGCCAAACGATCAATACCAACCCTGCACAGGTTTACTCTCAGGAGATGGCTAAAGAAGAATCTCAAGGCTTTAAGACCGGAAAATCCGAAAGGAAAGGTCTGTCTGTTTATTGATGAATTTACAAATTTCAATGACACCGAAACCGGGATGGCAGCTGTTAAACTCCTCTCCTTCCTTGGATATGAAGTTATAACTACTAAGCATGACGTAAGTGCCAGAACTTTTATTTCCAAGGGTCTGGTAAGAAGAGCAGGAAAGAGTGTCAGAAGAAATATTATGGCTCTTTCCCAAATTGTAAGCAATGATGTTCCATTGCTGGGAATTGAGCCATCTGCAATCCTGGGATTCAGGGATGAATACCCCGAGCTGGCAGGAAATGACTTCAAAAAAGAAGCTGAGATGATCGCTTCAAACAGTTTCATGATTGAAGAGTTTATTTCAAAAGAGTTCAGGCTTGGAAGAATTGACAGGAATCAATTTACTGATAAGAAGGCCTCCATTCTTCTTCATGCTCATTGCCAGCAGAAGGCAACAGGATCATCAGCTTCATCCATTGAGATGCTTTCAATACCATTAAACTATACGGTAAATGAGATTCCTTCGGGATGCTGTGGTATGGCCGGCTCTTTCGGATATGAGAAAGAACACTATGATTTGTCGATGCAGACAGGGGAACTGAAACTATTCCCGGAGATCAGAAAATCGGAGAGCAATGCGATTATATCTGCTCCCGGGACCAGCTGCCGCCATCAGATTAAGGATGGCACAGGCAGGATAGCTCTTCACCCTGCAGTGGTACTTTATGAGGCAATTAAGGGGTGAAGGAGACGGGAGACGGGAGACGGGAGACGGGAGTCCGAAGTGCGAAGTCGGAAGTCCGAAGACGGAAGACGGAAGACGAGTTCAGAGTTCAATCCTGAAGTTATCCGCATCATTGAGAACGGGGAATTTTAGTCTGAATCTATTCAGCTCATCGAGTGAAATATCTATAGTTACCGCTTCTTCGGAGTCCAGTCCGGCGGTTGCGATAATGTTTCCTTTTGGTCCGATTATCATCGAATCTCCGCAGTATTTTATCCCGTTACCATCAGTTCCTATCCTGTTTACTCCTGCAACGTAACATTGATTTTCAATCGCTCGGGCTTTCAGAAGTGTGGCCCATACATCACTTCGGCTTTCAGGCCAGTTAGCTGAATTTATCATAAGGTCATAGTCGCCTCTGTTTCTGCACCAAACAGGAAAGCGCAAATCATAACAAATATATGGGCTTATTCGTATTCCCCTGAAATTAAATACCAGCCTTTCATTACCCGGGGAAAAGAACTTTTCTTCTCCCGCAAAACTAAAGAGATGCCGTTTATCATATAACCAGATTTCTTCTCGAGGTGCGATGAAAACAAACCTGTTAAAATATTTTCCCTTTTCATATATCATGTAGCTGCCGCAAATCGCAGAATTAGCGCTACCTACTATACTTTTCATCCACCTGAATGTCTCTCCGTCAGATGGTTCAGCCAACTTAGCCGTATTCATCGAGAAGCCAGTGTTGAACATTTCAG
>CAIPJU010000781.1 GCA_903865465.1 uncultured Bacteroidota bacterium | reverse complement strand
GCACTACTGCTCTCCTACCTTTCAATACATATTAATCCTGTATTCTTTGCACTTCCTTCACTTTTCGGGCTTGCCTACCCTTATATCCTTCTTATAAATATTATCCTCGTCATTATATGGTTAATGCTTCTCAGATACGAGGCGCTGATTTCTGTAATTGTTATAGCTGTCGGATTCACTCACTTTTCGAATTACATAAAAATTATAAGGCACGGCGGCAGCAAGGCAGGTACCTTCAAGGTGATGAGCTATAATATCAGAATGTTCAATTACCTGGAAGGCAATGGCCAGAACAACTCAAAAAAGAAGATAATTGAGTTTATCAAAACACAAAAGCCGGATATTATCTGTCTGCAGGAGTTTTACGAACCAGTCAATCCCTCCGAAAAGATCGCTGAATTCAAAGAAGCACTTGGAAATGGGTATTACTATCAGTTCAAAAGTGTAGGCGGTAAGAGGATGAGCTTTTATGGACAGGCAACAATCTCCAAATTTCCTATTATAAACCAGGGGGAAATTGAATATCCGGGATCTTCGAGTCTGACCCTCTACGCTGATTTACTGATCGGCAGGGACACGATAAGGTTATACAACAATCATCTCCAGTCGTTCAGGCTCAGGAAGATGAATCATACTTTTTTTGAGGCTATGACCCAGGCTGACGATTATGAGTCATTTGGCGGGGTAAAGAATCTGTCACTGACGCTCCGGAAGGCCTTTGCCCGGAGAGCCCTCCAGTCGGAGACTCTGAAAAATCATATCAACCGGTCACCATATCATGTCATCGTCGCAGGGGACTTCAACGATACGCCGGTATCATACTCCTACAGGAAAATCCGAAAGGGGCTGAACGATTCCTTTGTAAACTCCGGATATGGCGCAGGTTTTACCTATAAAGGAAATTATCCTCCAAACAGGATAGACTATATCCTTTATGATAAATCGCTGATAAACAATTATTTTGAGATAGTCAGAATAAAATATTCCGACCATTACCCAATATTTGCCTATTTCCGGAGGAAAAATTAGAAAGGAAGATTTCGCAAATCGACGTTCCCTCCCGAAATAATAACTCCTACCCTTTTATTTCTGAAAAAATCGGGGTTTTCTTTTATAATTGCCAGAACCGTTGCCGATGATGGTTCGACAATTATTTTCATTCTCTCCCAAATGAGCATCATGCATTCTTTAATAGATTCTTCAGTTGCCGTAAGAATTTCATCGACATGATTCTTTATTATGGTGAAGGTGAAATCGCTGAGCGAAGTAAGTAGTCCGTCAGCAATGGTGTGAGGGTTTTCTGAAGGAATAAGGGTGCCCGACCTTAGCGATTCCCAGGCATCATTTGCATTAAGAGGTTCAGCTCCTATCACCTTAATATCCTGATCAATCCCCTTCACGCAGGTTGAAGTACCGCTCATCAGGCCTCCGCCTCCCACCGGCGCGACAACAATATCCAGACTATTTATCTGGTCAAGCAGCTCCAGCGCTGCCGTCCCCTGTCCGCAAACTACGTTAAAGTTATCATAAGGATGAATTAATGTAGCCCCTGTTTCTTCCATTATTATCCTGGTTGTCTCCTCGCGGGCCCTGAGAGTTGGTTCGCAGAATTTTATCTCAGCACCATATCCTGCAACAGCATTCTTTTTAACATCAGGCGCATTCGAAGGCATCACAATGTTTGCCTTAATCCCGTTCATTGCAGCAGCAAGCGCAAGTGCAGCAGCATGATTACCCGAAGAATGGGTCACCACTCCCTTTGCTCTCTCGGCCGGGCTAAGCGAAAGAACAGCATTTGTCGCACCACGAAATTTGAATGCCCCTACCTTCTGGAAATTTTCACATTTAAAATAGATTGTACATCCGAAGATCCTGTTCAACTGGGTAGACGTCAGTACCGGAGTATGATGTACAAAAGGGACTATCCTTGAATGGGCAGCCCTTATATCAGTAAGCGATGGAAGTATCATCTGGTTATTTTTTTATGTGGCCTAAATTTATAAGAATTAATATTCAGGGAGATGGTTTAAAAGAGAGGAAATTCAGCTTTCTTAATTATTGTTGAAAAAACAGGAACTGGTTACCTATTTATTACAAATTGTAAATAAATTTGCAGCCTGTCAAATTGACAATTTAG
>CAIPJU010000780.1 GCA_903865465.1 uncultured Bacteroidota bacterium | reverse complement strand
GGGATTCTTCTTTTGCGGCATAAAACCTAGCAAAGGATATCAGGAATGGCTTGTTTTGCAGTATTTAAACAACCAAATATACCCTTACGAAAAACTTCAGTTTGCTTCGGAATTTGGGAAAGAACTGATGTTATATATCCAATCTGAAGACCCTAATTTGAAAACGTAAAAATGATAGGGTATGAACTGAAAACAGTCTTCTCCCAAAAAAAATAAACATCATTTAAGCAGAAAACAGATGTCAACCGGAATAGTAGAAAATATCTTTATCAAAAAAACCTTGGCTAAACTACCCTGTTAATGAAAACATTTATTGAATATTCTAACTCGTTTACCATTACCTGCAATCCTGAGATGCTGGATTTCGGCGCCAATGGATTGGAATATTGCATTTACGAAGGCTCCAGCCCTTTGCTTACCCCAAACGGGAATCATTTTTCACATCCTTCAGAAACTGTTATCCGGCTATTGGTTACTGACTTGCAA
Source organism: uncultured Bacteroidota bacterium (assembly GCA_903865465.1). GTDB lineage: Bacteria > Bacteroidota > Bacteroidia > Bacteroidales > VadinHA17 > LD21. The sequence continues at coordinate 11,267 of CAIPJU010000780.1, read as the reverse complement.
CTATTTGATGACCTACCTCTTAAAATGTTATCATCGCCGGTACTATTTTCATTCCTTAAGGATGCCTTCATTTTCGACGATGACCCCTTTTTGCATCAATGGGAAAACCTGCTCGATTCTGATAGATTCGTACTGTATAAAACATCAGGGAAGGCTTTAAATCAGTTATTTGGTTCCGACGATCCGCTGCTTTCTTTTTCTTTCATCACGCTAACCGGGTTGATTGCTGTGATCAACAGATTTGCAGAAAGATCAATTGGTGAAATTGCCTTGGCCGAAAGTGATGTGCATCCTTTTGCCGATATTCTAAAGTCTGGATATATGAAAATATCACCTGGCCAAAAAGTAGCTTTACAGGCATTTAGCAGCGTGCATCATTCAGGCATTGTTATGCCCCTTATGCTGGTTTTGGATGAGATTAGCCCTGCGGAATATGTAAAAGGACTTATATCGCTTAGAATTCTCACCAAAGAGCAATATTCGGAACATCTGGCCGGAGTGGTAAGGGTAACTACTTTCCTTGGTCTTTTATCACAAAAACATGTTCACGAAAAATTGGCCTCTGTTTTTATCAATGAGGGCGAATGTGATTCGATCGAGTTTAAATCAACTCTTCGCTGGGATATCCGTGCCGGGAAAACCAACCTGGCTATTGAGCGGGCATGCCTGAAAACCATAGCGGCTTTTCTCAATTCAAATGGAGGTAACTTGCTTATTGGAGTTCGTGATAATGGCTCAATTGAAGGTATTGATACCGATAAGTTTGCCAATGAAGATAAATTCCTGCTTCATTTCTGGACTCTTATCCGCACATGCCTGGGAAAGGATTTTGGTCCTTATATCCATACAAGGATCGAGAAACTGGAGGAAAAGCTTGTTTGCATTGTTGAGTGTCAACCTTCCGACAGACCAGCATTTCTTCGGCAGCCTGGATTTAATGAGGAAATGTACATCCGTATCGGGCCTTCAAGCAATGCCTTGGATATTAGTGAAGCTTTAAAGTACATTGAACATCGCTTCCGAAATAGGCCGGTACTAATTTCTTAATAAAATCAAATGATTCTTTTCAAAAAAAAGGAGAGGAGATAAGATTTTGCGCAAACAGTGATTTAACAACTTTGTAAAACTTAACATTAAAGGAGGATATTTATGACAACATTAAATGAACCTGGCAAATCTCCAATAGCAAATTTGGATTATTGGAAAAGTTATCTGGAAGAATCGTCATTGCAGATTCCGCTGTACCTTTCAGGAAAAGGAGATGGAAGCATTTATAAAACCATCCATTTCAGGTTGAAACCCGAACTGCAAAAGGATGCAGAGCGATTCACTGCTTCCAATAATTGCAGTACCACAAGTCTTTTAACAGCATTATGGGCAACCTTGGTTTTGCGTTATGCTGACCAGGATAACATTGTGCTATTTTCGTCAGTTCCAGTTGTACCCCTAAAAGTTACAATTTCAAAAGAAACATGCATAACTGAATTCATCACGAGTCTTGTATCGCAAATTGATGAAGGGGGAAAGCGCTCACTGCCGGATATTGACAAGTTGATTGACCTGTTAGGTTCAGGTTTCAAAGCAAATGTTCAGTCAGGCTTAGTAGCTATTCGCGAAGCAGCAAATCAATCTGCCCCACAGCAATTCGAACCGTATGATCTACTATTTGAATTTGCCCCGGAAGATACTTCTTCTTTTCGGATAATTTTTAATGATAGGTTCGAAGAGTTCTACGTAAAGCTAATGGGCGAACATTTTATGACTTTGCTTGAAGGAGTCCTCTCAAACCCACTAGCAAGTCCTTACTCAATCCCAATCACAACACCTGCTGAAAATCAGCGAATCCTTTATGACTTCAATAATTCTGATATAAATTTCAATGAGGATATAACCCTTCAACAACTTTTTGAAGAGCAGGTTGAAAAAACCCCATATAACATTGCGGTAATCTACAAGGATGAAGCCATTACTTACAGGGAATTGAATGAAAAGGCGAATCGCCTCGGTCATGCTATCAGGGGTCACTACCGTACCATATACAAGGAAGAAATTCTTCCTGATACTCCAATCGGAATCTGCATGGACAGGGGAGTGGGGATGATTGTAGCAATAATGGGCATTCTCAAAGCAGGATGCGCCTATATACCTATTGATCCGACATATCCGGCAGATCGCCTTCGTTTTATGATGGATGATGCTCTTGCTCCTCTGGTTGTAACCGAAATGGCCAATCTTGATAAACTTCTTTTTTTAAACGAAACAGACTATGGTATAATTTCTCTTGACGGTGGTTGGGGAGTCATCTCGAAATATTCAGACAAGAATCCTGAACTCATCAACAATTCACGTAATCTGGCATATATTATCTATACTTCAGGATCCACAGGCCGGCCCAAAGGGGCAATGATCGAACACAGGAGTGTGATAAACTATGCTTTTTTTGCTAAGAAAAACCGTCAGATCAGTCCGGATTCCCACGTACTTCAGTTCTCCTCAATAAATTTTGATATGTCAGTGGGAGATATTTTTCCTGCATTATTATCCGGGGCCACATTGTATATTACTCATTATGATCTGAGAATGGATCCGGAAGCATTGTTCAGTTATATGAAGGAACAATCTATCAGTGAAGTTTTTTTAACTCCTGCTGTTTTAAATGGTATGCCGAAAGAAGATTTGCCATATCTGAAATCCATTTATACGGGAGGCGAAATTTCCGACAGAGAAACATTGAATTTCTGGAGTAAAGGGAAAGCGTTATTCAATGTTTACGGGCCAACTGAGTGTACTGTCATTTCAAATGGGTGTAATTATAATGAACAACGTTTAAGTACTGAGATTGGTGGTCCTAACGATAATATGAAAGTCTATGTCCTCGACAAATATTTAAATCCGGTGCCTGTAGGAGTACCAGGTGAACTTTGTATAGGCGGGATAGGTGTTAGCAGGGGCTATTTGAACCGGCCTGAACTGACAGAAGAAAGTTTTATAAACAACCCATTTAATACTCAGGAAGAAAAGGACAGCGGGAAAAATCTCAGGCTTTACAAGTCGGGCGACCGCGTAAGGTGGCTGAACAATGGTTCTGTTGACTTCCTGGGGCGTGTGGATTTCCAGGTAAAAATCAGAGGATTCCGGGTTGAACCAGGTGAAATTGAAGCCGTTCTTTCCTCTCATGGGGAAATTAAGGAATGTGTTGTGGTTGCTTATAATGAGGGTAATGAAAATCGCCTGGCTGCTTATTATGTGCCAAAGCACGGGACATCACCTGCCATCACCGACTTAAAAGCTCACCTGTCAGAGTTTTTACCATATTTCATGATTCCGGGTGTATTTGTGGAGCTTGCAGAAATGCCTATGTCACCAAACAATAAAATAGAGCGTAAAAAGTTACCACCACCAACTGTAGAATTTTTATACTCCAAGGATAAGTCACCTCAGAAATATGTGTTGCCCCAAACTCCCCACGAGGATTTAATTTCTGAAATTCTTTGCGTAATAATGAACCTTGAAAAAATCAGTACTGATAGCGATATCTTCGATATGGGCGTTCATTCACTTATGGCTGCAAAGATTGCTTCGGAAATAAGAAAGAAATTCTCGAAAAAGATTGAACTCAAAGATATTTTTGAGCATCGAAATATTCAAAGCCTTGCAAAATTCATCTCTGACATAACAGTTAACGAAAAAGCGGAACTGATTTCAATTTCGCGGGTACCTAACAGGAAAAACATTCCACTTTCATTTCAGCAGGAACAGATATGGTTTTTGAGCAAACTTGTTCCCAACAACAGGGCTTATAACTTTCAATTTTCATTGTCGCTGAAAGGGAAACTCGACAAAAATATTTTAGTGCAGTTTCTCAATGAAATGATTATCCGTCATGAGATTTTGAGAACAACTTTCCATGAGGGCACACTGGGTCCGGTTCAGATTGTCCATGCTCCCTGGAAGGTAAAACTTAATGAAGCCGACCTGACCAGTTTGCCCGAAGACAAAAGAGCTGGAGAAGCGGAAAAACTTATGGAGAAAGTGTTATCCCACACATTCGACTTTAGCAAACTTCCGCTTATATCGTGGAGCCTTTTAAAAATCAGTGAAGAAGAATATATTTTCCTGCACTTGGAGCATCATTTTCTTCATGATGGATGGGAAGCCGGTATTTTCCTGAGAGAAATGAAAGCGTTTTATATTGCCTGCAAAGAAGGGAAACCCTCGCCTCTGCAGGAATTGCCCATACAATATGCCGATTACACTATATGGCAGCGCAACAATCTTTCAGGCGACCGTATAGAAGAAAAAATTAGTTATTGGATAAATAAAATTAAGAATTATCCTCCCGTATTGAATCTGCCTACCGACCATCCGCGTCCTTCCGTACAGAGTTTCAACGGGGGTGCCATAAGGTTGAATTTAAAAAGAAGCCTGTATCATTCTCTGCGCGAATTCAGCAGAAATAATAAGGTCACTCTTTTTAATACTATGTACTCTGCCTTTGCAATATTGATTTCAAGGTACAGCAGACAGTCGCAGTTTCTGATAGGCACCGGGTTTGCTAACCGCAATTTAAAGGAAACCGAGAGCCTGATGGGGATGTTTGTGAATACGGTTCTCCTGTATTCCGATTTATCAAATAATCCCACCTTTAAAGAGCTTTTAAGTAAAACAAAAGAGAGCATGATCTACGATGCTGCTCATTACGATATTCCTTTCATGCATATAGTGGAGCGATTGAAAGCCGGTGTCACACCAGGGCGAAACCCCTTGTTCCAGGTAATGTTCGCTTTTCACGACAGCGATATTCCACTTCTTGATTTTGCCGGGCTTCATGGTGAACTACTTGAAAGGCACAATGCCACAGCTAAAATGGATATGAATGTTATCTGCATTCCTAGAGCGGAACAGCATGTTGCCACCGAATCAGCCCATTTGGAAACGGAGGATATAACCATTTTATGGGAGTACAACAGCGATATTTTTAAGAGAGAAAGCATCGAAGGAATGTTTGAACATTACGTCACAATACTTGAAGAAATTATTAAATCCCCTGAGAAAAGTGTGGAAGATGTAAACATAATGCTTCAAAAGGAGAAAGAGAAAATAGTATCCGGATTCAACGATAACGCTTTGGAGTATGACAGGAACCTCACCATGATTAATATGTTTGAAGAGGCGGTGCAACTTCATCCCGATAAAGTTGCAATTGTTCATAACGGCAAAACACTTTCATATCAACAATTAAATAAAGAAGCAAATAAATTAGCAAACAGGCTGAATACAATCTATCAAAATCCTTCCTTGGGACGGTTACAGCAAAATAGAGCTATTGGCGTATGCATGGAACGCGGCACTGACATGATAATCGGTTTATTGGGTATTCTCAAAACGGGCTGTTCTTACGTTCCGATACCGCCTCATTATCCTGAAAATCGCCTCCTGTTTATTATGGATGATGCGGCATTAAATATAATTCTAAGTCAAAGCAATCTGATGAAGGAATTGCCTTTTCTTGAAGGAGAAGGTAGAATAATCATTCCTCTTGATAATGATGCTATTGATAATGCTGATTTTTCAGACAAAAACCCGGGTTGTAAGATCAGTACCGAAGCTGTTGCTTATATCATATATACTTCAGGCTCTACAGGCAATCCCAAAGGAGTAACGATCCCTCAAAGTGCAGTAGCTAATTTCGTTACCAGTATACAAGCCGATATTATTACAGAAGATGATATTATTGCACAATGTGCAAATTATGCCTTCGATGCTACCATTTACGAATTCTGGTGCACCTTACTTTCAGGGGCGACAATGGTGATTATTGACAGCGCCAAAATCGAGAATCTTGATTTGTTAAAAAAGGAAATATCCGATAATAAAATCACGACGGCTTTCTTTACCACAGCTCTGTTTAATGCAATTGTGGACTGCGATGTAGATATAATCACTCCTTTAAAGTCGGTATTGTTTGGAGGAGAAGCGGTAAATATTAGTACGGTAAAAAAATTACTTTTGGCAAAACCGCCCACGCTGAATGTGTTTCATTGTTATGGACCAACGGAATGTACCTGCTACAGCACTTTCTGTCTTCTTACTGATAATTATAAGGAAAGCGATACTATGCCTATTGGGAAGCCACTTCATAATTACACCGCGTATGTGCTTGATAGTAAATCAAATCCTCTGCCAGTTGGTGTTCCGGGAGAACTTTATATTGGCGGAGACTCTCTTGCGACTGGCTATTTGAACAGACCCGAACTCACTGCAGAGAGGTTCATTCTGAATCCATTTGCCACGGATGAAGAAAAGCAAAAGAATAGAAATACCCGTATTTATAAGACAGGCGATTTGGTAAGATGGCTACCGGATGGGAATATAGAGTTCCTCGGACGAACCGACTTCCAGGTGAAAATACGTGGGTTCAGAATCGAACCCGAGGAGATTGAGTCTGTTCTGATGAGACATGATGAGGTAAAACAATGTGTGGTAATTCCCTGGAATCAGCAACTTATTGCCTATTGGGTTCCCAGGGACAACGCGGCAGCGCAGGAAGATATGAAGACTTTCCTTGCCCGTCAGCTTCCGGAATTCATGATTCCAACAGCGTTTATAAAAATGGAATCATTCAAACTGAACAACAATTTTAAAGTTGACAGAAATAAACTCCCTACACCCAAACTGGAAGATATAATGTCTTCTAAAAGAGAATATAACCCGCCTGTTACGTTGACGGAGGTTACACTTGCTGATTTATGGAAAGAACTTTTATCTCTTGACAAAATAAGCGTCAACGATAACTTCTTTGAAATTGGAGGCAATTCCATTCTCACGGTAAGAATGCTTTCAAGTGTAAAGAGGAAGCTTGGAGCGGATGTGAATATATCACAAATGTTTGCACAGCCCACCATTGCTTATCTGGCAGCATTTATTGAGGGCACGGGAATAACATCCGGCAAATCCGAAAACAACCTGAGTTTAGCGCTGAAGGATTCTGAAATGGTGGTTAAGGTTGAGAATACAAAATCAGAACAGGAACAACAACCTTCTTGTATTCTCCTTACCGGCGTCACCGGGTTTTTAGGAGTTTATCTTCTTGATGGTTTGATTAAGAAAACCAACGCTGACATTTATTGCCTGGTGAGAGGCAAGGATATTGAGGATGTTCAGCTACGTTATGAATCAACGCTTGATTTGTATAAAAAGGAGTTCTTAAAAAATCATCCGAGAGTAAAACTTGTAAAGGGAAATTTAGCAGAAATAAATCTTGGAATGGATGATGCAACATTAGAAATGATAATTGAAAAGATTGATTCCATTTATCATTCGGGAGCCATGGTTCATCATATAGTTGATTATAATACAATCAGGAAATCTAATGTATTCTCTACAGTTGAGCTTCTTAAAATTGCAGCCACGGGCAAAAAGAAAACCCTTAATTATATTTCTACTTTGGGTGTGGCCAGTGTCAGGGATTCCAACGGATTTCAGGTTGAAGTTGACACCAATGATTCTCCGTTATCAACCAACGGTTATACCTTAAGCAAGTGGGTTTCGGAGAGAATATTAAGAAATGTGCAGGGCATTGACATTAATATTTTCAGACCCGGAAACATCACCGGCGACAGCACGGGAGGAATCTGTCCACCTTATAAAAACCATGCCCTGCTACTTATGAAAGGATGTATTCAGATGGGAGCGGCACCTGATTGGCAGAGATCGGTGGAGATGACGCCGGTTGATATTTTAAGTAATGCAATTATTGAACTTGCAAGGAGCTCTCATGGGTTTAACATATACAATATGAGTAATCCTTATGAGATAGACTGGAAGGAATATATTGACATTATCAAAAATTGCGGATTTAATATTGACCTTCTTCCTGTCAATATCTGGAAGGAAAAGCATCTTGCCATGGCAGATGAAAAAAATGCCATGTATCCAATTAGGGAATTTTATCTGAGAGAAAGAAAAGATATCATGACCAGGGAATGGAAGTCATTTTCCCGCTGGAATTCGAAGGAGGTTAAAGAAAAACTGCATTTTTCGGGTATTCATTATCCGGAAAAATATGATGATTATCTCAGGTTGATTTTAAATTATCTCCAGGAAATAACATTTTTAACTAATTAGAACTATGTCTATAGAAAGAGAGAAGAAAAAGGTAGTTATTTTTGGAGTTGATGAAACATTAACCGATGATCTTTTTGATTATCTTAAGCAACTCTATCATGTCACAACTTATGGTGCGGAGGCTCTTGCAACAGAAGAGAGCTTTGTGCAAAAAGCCAAAATGGCTGACGTTATATGCTTTTTCAGTGGTAGAATTAGTGGGACGGTATTAAAACAGCTTATTAAAACTAAGCTACTTGTAGTATGCTCGACTGGATATGATTATGTTGATATTGAGACTGCTGCTGAATGTGGTATTGCAGTATGTAATAGTCCAAGTTTCTCTTCTCCCTCGGTGGCAGAATTTCAGTTTATGTTACTTTTAGCCCTTAATAGAAAGCTCCCTTCCGTTATAAAGTGCAATGAGGCACATTTTGATTTTTCTTTCTCATTTAATACTCTAATGGGACAAGAACTCTTTAGAAAGACAATTGGAATTATTGGGACCGGAAATAACGGAGCACATGCTTGTAAAATAGCGCGGGGCTTCGGAATGGAGGTTCTGGCACATAGTCGAACTGTTAAATCTCAGCTTGTTACTGATCTTGGTATTAGATATGTCTCGCTTGATGAGCTGTTAGATCGCTCAGATATTATCTCGATAAATATTCCCTTCAATAATTCCACAAAACATTTTTTGGATTATGAGCATTTCAATAAAATGAAAAACGGGGTGATTATTATAAATACTGCGAGAGGATCAGTAATAAACGAACAGGCTCTAATTGAGGCTCTAAAGACAGGTAAGGTAGCTTCAGCAGGGCTTGATGTTTTGGAAAACAACACAAAAGACAACCCCCTTTTAAAGATGGAAAATGTCTTGGTAACTCCTCATCTGGCTTGGGTTACCAAAGAATCCCTTAAGAGAATGTTGGAATTGATGGTTGAGAATATCCTTGGCTATTTCATGGGTGAGGCACAAAATGTGGTCAATAAGGTTTATTTTAATCCAATCTCAGAGAAAGTGGAGAAGATTCGACCAACCCTGGGAAATAAGGTGTCGTTAGAAGTAAGCCAGGCGCTTATGGATGCTCTGGTTTCAGGCAATCAGAAGCCTTTTGAGGCGGGGAAAATGTTGGTTACAAAATTTGAACTGTATTTCGCGAAAGGAAGTGTGGAAGAGGCTGTATATCAGGCTGTAAAGTTTATCAAGCACACGTCTTTAGGCATTATTTCACCTTCACAGATTCACGATAAAGAATGCAGATTAACGCTTAAAGAAGGATTGAATAGTTACCAACAGGGAAACGACACATTTTTGAGTGGGATCATTTCGGAAATATTTAAAATAGTTACAGGGAAAATTTATATTGTGACTGAAAATGAGTGTTCAGGTAATAGGGAATGTCGAACATTTGATATCGTAATTTCCGAATAATTCACGGAGAGTAACATGTATTTATCCAAAAATAGCTTTTAAACCAATTAAATCTATGACTATGAAATATTATTTTATTATTGTAGGATCGGGAGCTGGTGGTGCAACGCTCTCGAAAGAACTTGCAAAAAAAGGCAGAAAAGTCCTTGTAGTGGAAGCTGGCAATAATGTTTTTCCGCTGTCTTTTGTTCTTGAAAAATCGATGGAAGGAACCGATATATTTACGGCTTATGGTGCCGGAGGTGCAACAGTTTTAGCCAATGCAAATGGCGTGCGTATTCTTGAAAAACCTCTTGCTGAGTTCGGTATTTTTTTGGATACAGAATATACGGAACTTGAAAAAGAGACCGGACTGGCTCCGATTCATGATTCCCTTCTCTCGCCTGACGGTTCGTTAAGATTACTTGAAATTTGTAAAAAAGCCGGAATAGGCATGCAGAAAATGCCCAAATTTATTGACCATATAAAATGTATAAGATGCGGCAATTGCAGTCTGGGTTGCCCGTCCGGTGCAAAATGGACTGCTCTCAGTTTTCTCAGGGAAGCTGAATCCCTTGGAGCTGAAGTTGTATATAATACTCGCGTAGAAAAAGTAATTATACAAAATGGCAAAGCCAAAGGAGTAGAATGCATTTCTCCAAACGGACCTATTAAATACTATAGTAATACGGTTGTCCTCGCAGCCGGAGGAATTAAAACACCTGTTATTCTTCAAAACTCCGGGATTAAAAATGCCGGTCAAAATTTATTTATTGATATTTGCGAGCTTCATTATGGTATAACTCCTGATATAGATTTATCTCATGAGCCGCCAATGCAACTTGTTAACACAGAGTTTTTGGAGAAAGAAGGATTTATTCACTCTACGGGTGCTATTAAGGATAAAAGCAAATTGAAATATTATCTAAAAGACAATGTGGATGCCTATTTGAACAATAACCTGTTTGCCGTTATCGTAAAAATCAGGGATGAGGCACAAGGAAAGATCTATCCTGACGGTACTTTTTCTAAAGCAGCCACAGCTCAGGACAGATCTCGTCTTGATAAGGGAGGGGAGGCAGCAAGAGCGCTTTTAATAGCTGCCGGAGCAAAACCCGACACTATTCAAAAACGGGAAGGTCTTTATGGCGGGCATAACGGAGCATCTGCAGCTTTAGGCGTTGTGGTTGATAAAAATTTGCAAACAAAAATTGACAACCTTTTTGTATGCGATGCAAGTATCTTACCGGAGTCGCCAGGACTTCCGCCCATGCTTACAATTATGGCCATCGCAAAATGGTTTGCAAAAAAATGTTGAGAGAATGACCGTAGAAATCACAATAGAATTTTATGGTGGATATTTATGCAGCAAAAGCAGGAAGGGAGTATGAAATGTTTTACTTCAACAGAATTTATCCTTTTATAATTTCTGAGCAAAGGCAGCGCATAGATTCATTCCTTCATGTTGAAGATGCACTCAGGTCTCTTGCCGGAGAGTGGCTGACAAGATTAGTTTTATCTGAAAAAACTTCATTTGAATATGTTTGAGATTAGGATTGATGATGGCAAAAACGGAAAACTATTTTATAACTCTCCTTCCGGACTGCATTTTAATAGTTCAGACTCCGGCGACTGGTCAGTTTGTGCTGTATCCGGATTACCTGTGGGGATTGATATAGAGATGGTACAGCCCATAGACTTAAGTATTGCAAAGGATTGTTTTACTGAAAATGAATGTAAGACG
>CAIPJU010000779.1 GCA_903865465.1 uncultured Bacteroidota bacterium | reverse complement strand
CTGGCCTCAGGAGTAAGAAATGATTCCTTATTCATGGGATTGTATCTCGGGATGGCTGAGAAGGATTTTTATATGCAATGCTGGAAACTTAATAAAAAGGGCCTTGTCAGGCAGGGAAACCTCAATAATTCAGTTCTTTATCAGCTTAAAGACGAATTGGTATTTCCTAGTTATATGGATTTCTATCCTAAATTCACTGATGGAAAAATCTGTGAAATGCCTGTCCGTTTTCTTTATCAGGGTTGGGCTCCCTGGAACAAGAACCTCTCTTCCGACAAACTCGAAGAGAGAGTCCTGGCATATTATGAAAAGCAGTATGGAAAGGGTTTCATTAAGGTGAACCATAAATTAAACGGAACCGCATGGATAAAAGTTAATGGCAACAGAAGAATTACCATCTTTAAAGAGGATGAAAAATATGTCTGGGCTCAATTTACCGATATGTTGGTAAAAAAGGACTGGAAAAACATTGATGATACTCCCTCTAAAATGCAAAATGACACTTCAAAAAGTTCTGTAAAATAGTATGTTAATCAGGTTACTTTCAAAAAGGCTGCTGACCGGCTTATTCTTGTTGCAGCTTTTATTTATCCTGAACTCATGTGGCAATCATTCAGGTAATAAATTATTTACTCTTCTTCCTGCATCGGTTACGCATGCTGATTTCAGCAATGATCTCGATTGGGAAAAGCAGCAAAAAAGCAATTTCAACGTCTACAAATTCCGTAATTTCTATAACGGCGGGGGTGTTGCTCTCGGCGATATTAACAATGACGGGCTTCTGGATATTTTTATGACTTCAAACATGGGCACTAACAAGCTCTACCTTAATAAGGGGAATTTCAGGTTTGAAGATATTTCAAAGAGCGCCGGAATTGAAGGGAAAGGCTGGTCGACAGGCGTAAGTTTTGCAGATGTCAATGGTGATGGTTTTACCGATATTTATATCTGCAAATCGGGTAATGCCGAAGATGCCGGAAACAGGAACGAGCTATATATTAATAACGGGAATCTTACTTTTACCGAGAAGGCTAAGGAATATGGCCTCGACGAACCTGGAAATTCCACTCAGGGAGTCTTCTTCGATTATGACAAGGACGGTGATCTGGATATGTACCTTCTTAAAAACTTCCCAAAAGCCATTGGAAGCTTTAATCTCAAAGATAATCAGCGTCTGATCCGCGATTCGAGAGGAGGCCACAAGCTGTTAAGAAATGATGGCGGTAAATTCACCGATGTTAGCGAAGAGGCTGGAATTTATGGAAGTAATATCGCTTTCGGACTTGGAGTTACTGTTGGTGATGTTGATCAGGATGGATGGATGGACATCTATGTTTCGAATGATTTTTTTGAAAGGGATTATCTCTATCTCAATAATCACGACGGCACCTTTAGGGAGAAGCTCGTAGATGAATTCAGATCAATATCAGCTGCTTCAATGGGAGCCGATATGGCCGACATTAATAATGATCATTATCCTGAAATCTTCGCAACTGATATGCTTCCGGAGCATAATGACCGCCTGAAGACCAAGACTACCTTCGACAGCTGGGAGAATTATAAATCAAACGTAGATGCAGGTTACCATAACCAGTTCACCCGCAACATGCTGCAACTCAACAATGCTGATGGTACTTTCAGTGAGATTGGTCGTATGGCGGGTGTGTATGCTACCGACTGGTCATGGGGTTCCCTCATTACCGACCTCGATAACGATGGCTTGAAAGATATATTTGTCGCCAATGGCATCTACAAGGATCTTACTGATCAGGATTATCTTCAGTTTTTTTCCAATCGCGATATGGCAATGTCGATCATTACCAATAACAAAGTTGATTATAAAAAGCTGATCGACGCCATTCCCTCAGTTAAAATACCAAATTATGCCTTCAGAAACAGTGGTGGCTATAAATTCAGTAACGTGACTCAGGAGTGGGGACTAGGCATACCAAGCTTTTCAAACGGGGCCGCCTATGGCGATCTTGACAATGATGGTGATCTCGACATGGTTATTAATAATGTAAACACACCCATGTTCATTTACAGGAATGAAACCAATAAAATACTTCCCGGAAACCATTATCTTAAGGTAATTTTGAAAGGGGATAAGGGCAATACTGATGCTATCGGCGCTAAAGTAACTGCCAAAAATAAGGGTAACCAGGTTTATATTGAACAGATGCCAATGCGCGGTTACCTGTCGACCATTGATCCCCGCCCGAATCTCGGCCTTGGTCAATGGACTATTATAGATTCACTTATAGTACAATGGCCTGATGACCGTTTCACCGTAATGACAAATGTTAAGACCGATCAGACTCTGACCCTAAATCAAAAAGATGCCGTGCAACTAAAGCTTCAGGTCGCGCATTCCGTGATACCTGAAAACCGTTTTTTTAAGAATATCAGCAGTCCGGACCTTATTAATTTTGTTCACAAGGAGGATGATTTCAATGATTTCTCAAGAGATCATTTATTGTATCACATGATGTCGACTGAAGGGCCACGAATGTGCAAAGGCGATGTGAATGGTGATGGTCTTGAAGATATATTTATCGGAGGTGCCAAGGATCAGCCAGGCTCACTAATGTTACAGCAGAAGAATGGGACTTTCCAGGCTGTCGAAAAAGCTCTTTTTGAAGCAGACAAGATCTCAGAAGACATGGACTGTGCAATGTTCGATGCAAACGGCGATGGGTTTCCGGATCTCTATGTTGCCAGAGGCGGCAATGAGATGCCAGAGAGCTCTTCGGCACTTAGTGACCGTCTTTATCTTAATGACGGTAAGGGACATTTTACCAGGTCAAATCAGGTTCTGCCTGCGGGAAAATATGAGAACTCTTCATGTGTAAGGGCAGCTGATTTTGATAATGACGGTGTAATGGAACTCTTTGTCGGCATCAGGATGCAACCATTTACCTACGGAGAACCTGTCAGCAGCTATATTCTTGAAAATGACGGCAAGGGGAATTTTTCCAATGTTACCCCGAAGGTTGCTCCCGAACTGAAGAATATAGGGATGGTACGTGATATGAAATGGGCTGATGTTGACGGCGATGGTGACCTTGATATGATTATCGTTGGCGACTGGATGCCTGTTAAGATATTTATTAATGATCATGGAACTTTCAGAGAGAAGAAGGATTCATTTTCTGAAAAAACCAATGGTTGGTGGAACTGTATTTCAGTTGGTGACTTCAATGGAGATGGACACATCGACTTCATTTCCGGCAACCTGGGACTGAACTCCCGATTCAAGGCAACTACCGAAAAGCCTGTTTCAATGTATGCTGGCGATTTTGATCTGAACGGTACTTTCGAACAGATAATCTGCACCTACGATGGAGATAAATCTTATCCGCTGGCCCTGAAACACAACCTTACAAGCCAAATACCGATCCTTGAAAAGAAATATCCTAAATATGATATGTATAAGGATCAGCAGATCACAGATATTTTTACACCGGAACAACTAAAGAACGTTCTACACCTCGAAGCTGACCTTCTTGAAACGTCCCTTTTTATTAATGACGGAAAAGGACATTTCACCAGAAAACCAATACCGGTTGAAGCTCAGTTCTCAGCTGTTTACGCAGCTGAGACCGGTGACTTCAACGGTGATGGAAAAACAGACATTCTCCTTGGTGGTAACCTTTTCAATACCAAACCCGAAGTAGGACGCTATGATGCCAGTTATGGAACATTCCTTGCCGGTGACGGAAATGGCAACTTCAGTTACATTCCTGCCAGGGTTTCAGGATTCCGTCTCGATGGCGAAATACGTGACATCAGGGAGGTAAAAACTGCTGCCGGAAGAATTGCAGTCATTGTAAGGAATAACGATTCGGTTGAGGCATTTAAGATCTTGAGCAGGTAACCTTTTGATGAGAAAAACATTTCTTACCGCGCTTGTTATCTTCCTGCTTTTCTCCTGCAAAAAAGAAGAAAAAGGGGCTCCTCCCCTATTTTCACTTCTGCCCTTCCGGTCAACCGGCGTTGATTTTTCCAACCGCCTTAGCGAGAGTGAGAAGTCAAATATGATTGAATATCTGTACTTTAATAACGGTGCTGGAGTGGCAGTCGGAGATATCAATAATGACGGCCTTACCGATATTTATTTTACTTCGAATCAACAGCCGAATAAGCTCTACCTGAATAAGGGTAATCTGAAATTTGAAGATATAACAGAGGCGGCAGGCGTTGCAGGCACCGGAAGCTGGAAAACAGGAGTCACCATGGCTGATGTAAATGGTGATGGACTGCTCGATATCTACGTCTGTGAAGTTGGAGATTACAAGAGTTATAAAGGGAAAAACCAGCTTTTTATTAATCAGGGAAACCTTACATTTAAGGATGAAGCTCATGAATATGGCCTCGACTTCAGTGGTTTTTCAACTCAGGCTGCCTTCTTCGATTATGATCTCGACGGGGATCTGGATATGTTCCTTCTTAACCATTCAGTTCACTCCTCGAGAAGTTATGGGATGGCATCACTAAGGTTTGAGAGAGATTCCCTGGCAGGTGGCAGATTATACAGGAATGATGAAGTAAATGGTCGCCATGTCTTCCACGATGTCACAAAAAGTGCCGGAATTTACAGCAGCCAGATAGCTTACGGCCTCGGAGTAAATATATGCGACATAAATAACGACGGCTATCCCGACATTTATGAATCGAACGATTTCCATGAAAATGACTACATGTACATTAACAATGGCGACGGGACATTCAGGGAGAGCCTTACCAGCATGTTCGGACATACAAGCCGGTCATCAATGGGAAATGATATAGGCGATATCAATAATGACGGCCTGCCGGATATCATGGTTCTCGACATGCTTCCCGACAGGGAGAAGATCAGAAAACAATCAGGCGGCGAAGACGACTATGATCTTTTCATGCTTAAACTGAAATACGGTTATTACTACCAGTTTGTACGAAATACACTTCAGCTTAACCTGGGTGGAGGGCTCTTCAGTGAAATTGGCCTGCTTGCAGGAGTTGCTTCTACCGATTGGAGCTGGTCGCCTCTCATTTGTGATCTCGATAATGATGGTTGGAAGGACATATTTATCACTTCCGGCATCTACAGAAGAGCTAATGATCTTGATTATGTCAAATACCTGACAGGCGGCAAACGATTCTTCCCTGAAAAAGACAATAAAGATAAATCGGACAAGGAGCTTTATGAAAAGATGCCTCTTTATCCAAACGAAAGCTATCTCTACAAAAATGCCCACAATCTCACATTCTCAAATAAGGCAACAGAATGGGGCATAACCAAAAAATCGTTTTCAAACGGGTCTGCCTATGCCGATCTCGACAATGATGGCGATCTCGATCTTATTGTGAACAACATAAATGAAAAGGCCTTCATATACAGGAACAACTCTGAAAAAAAACTTGTAAACCATTTTCTTTCAGTGAGATTGGAGGGATCCGGACTTAATACAAAAGGAACTGGTTCATATGTCAGAATATATAGCAATGGTATGCAGCAGGTGG
>CAIPJU010000778.1 GCA_903865465.1 uncultured Bacteroidota bacterium | reverse complement strand
CTGTTATTTGTACAGGGTGGACAGACACTTATATTTCAGCTTGGGAAAACTGACGAGAGCAGAAGCCTGATAATAAATACGATAGGAAGCAAATGGGAATTCACCTTTACAACCCTTGTGACTTTCGGCGGAGCTTTTTTTGCATCATTTCCACTATTCTACAGCACAAGCTTCGGTGGCGCCTACTGGGTCTGGATTATCATCCTCTTCGCCTTCATTGTTCAGGCTGTTTCATATGAATATCGCTCAAAGCCCGAAAACTTCCTCGGAAAGAATGTGTTCGACGGATTCCTGTTTGCCAACGGATTACTTGGAACTATTCTTCTCGGAGCCGCAGTAAGTACCTTCTTTACAGGCTCTGCCTTCACGGTCGATGCTGATAAACATTCGCACTGGACAGCCATTACACGTGGACTGGAAGCTGCATTTAACGTTCAAAACCTTGCACTCGGACTGGCAGTATTTTTCCTTTCGAGAGTACTGGCATGCCTCTATTTCTTCAAGACTATTGGGAATGAGGAAATTATAGGAAAAGTCAGAAAGCAGCTGCTTTACAATGCTGTACCATTTCTGGTATTCTTTTTACTCTTCACAGGAATGCTACTGCTTAAGAATGGATTTGCTGTTAACCCAACAACAGGTGAGGTCTTTATGCAACCTTTCAAGTATTTCCATAATCTGATTGAAATGCCAGTCGTTGCATTATTGTTCCTTGGAGGAGTTGTCCTTGTTCTTGCTGGCATTATTCTGCCTGTTCTCTCCTTCGAAAAACATGGTGACAAGGCAATATGGTTTGCAGGCCCTGGTACAATACTGACTGTTCTGGCGGTATTCCTGCTTGCAGGTTATAATAATACAGCCTTTTACCCCTCGACATCAGATCTGCAGAGCTCACTTACCATTGCCAACAGCTCATCGAGCCATTATACGCTTACAGCCATGAGTTATGTCTCACTCATCATCCCATTTGTCCTTGCCTATATTGTTTATGTCTGGTATTCGCTGACAAAAAAATCCGACATCAAGGATCTTGAGGGGGAACATATTTATTAATAAACACATACATACAAGAAAATGTTAACTCAGATTATTTGGCTTATCAGCCTTCCGGTTGTAATGTTTATCACTTACAGGCTTGTCGCTTATGTTACTGGTAAATTCGAAAAGAAACAGCTGTTATAGAATTTAGCAGCCGAAAAGTAAAAAGAAAAGCACAGACCCGCGTCTGTGCTTTTCTATACCCATTTAGTGATTAGGATTTATTCGCCTGTTCTAAAGTTTAATCCAGACGTTTCCCATCTTATTGGAACTGACAACAGAATGGATGAACTTCATTCCCCTCACACCATCATGTACGGTTGGGAATTCACCGGGAATAAATTTCTCTCCCCTTATTGATCTGGCTGTCCCTTTATAAATGTTTGCAAGCGCCTCGTAAATTCCTTCGGGATGTCCCGATGGCATAGTGTGGCTCATCTCAGCGAACTGATCGTTGTAACCATGGGCTGGTTTAAAAATCCTGGTTGTTTCAGAATCGCTAAGCATGGTCAGATAATTAGGATTCTCCTGCGACCATTTCAGACTGGCCTTTGATCCATAAACTGCTATTGTCAGATTGTTTTCCTCACCTCCGCAAACCTGGCTTGCCCTGATTACTCCCTTCAGATTTTTGCCGAAATGGAGAAGAACAGTTCCATCCAGATCAAGCTGTATACCTTCTTTTACAGGACTAAGATCAGAAAGGATCTCATCAACCTCAAGACCTGTTGTATATTCAATGAGGTTAAAGGCATGCACGCCGATATCACCCATACAGCTGCTGGCGCCGGCATGTTTAGGGTCAAGCCTCCAGACACCTTTAATTCTGCTGTCGGTGCCGTGAATAATTGAATTGATCCAACCCTGGTAATACTGGGCGTCGATACGCTGAATAGTTCCGAGAGTTCCTTTTGCAATGAGGTCTTTCATCTGCCTTATCATCGGATAACCTGTATAGGTATGAGTGAGGGCGAATGTGAGTTTTGTCTCCCCGACAATCTTTTCAAGCTCTTCAGCTTCTTCCACTGTCATGGTCATTGGTTTCTCACAGACAACATGAAAGCCGGCATTGAGAATACTCTTTGCGAAAGGAAAATGGAGGGCATTTGGAGTTACTATTGAAACAACTTCAATTCGTTCTCCGGCAGGCAGAGCAAGCTCACCCTCGATAAGTTTACCAACGCTTTCGTAACATCTTGCAGGAGCGATACCTTCGTTTTTTGCAAACTCCAGGCTTTTCTCAAAATCGGCATCAAACACACCTCCCACAAGTTCGAAGTCATTGCAAATTCTGGATGCACGGCGGTGGGCATCACCTATGAAGGCTCCAAAACCTCCGCCAATCATTCCCATTTTAATCTTTTTCATATTAATCTTTAATCATTAATTAAACATGTTTTCTTTTCCAGATATGGAGAAATATAAAGAAAACTATCAATAATGCCGGAATAAATGAGACCATTATAAGTGTATGTGCTCCACCAGTTAGTTTGACCTGAGCCCAGGTAAGAGCTTCGCTGGTACCGGCAGCAGCTGCCTTTAATGCAGCCAGTGATTGTCCAGCTGGTACAGCGGCAGCTGTTTTGGCATCAAATATTGCACCCAAAACAGGTTGTGCTATGGCTCCTCCAAAGAATCCTATCCCTCCCATTATAGCAAGACCAAGAGCCCCGCTTTCAGGAATATTTTCCGAGACGAAACCAAGCATCGAAGGCCAGAAAAAGGCTATACCCAAGGCAAATATTCCTGCAGCTGCAAAGACAAACGCTCCCCCGGAATAGCCCATCATAATGCAGCCTGCGAAGGCAAGAACAGCTGAAGTAAGAAGTACAATAGTCGGTTTAAGGTTGTGGATAAGAGTACCTCCAAACTGACGAGCCAATGCCATGATTCCGGAAATCCATACTAACAGAAGAATGGGGTTATCAGAAACATTTGCAAGCAAAGCTGCAATCCATTGATTTGTACCCAGTTCGGTGCCAGCAGTGAGAATCATGCAGAAAGCCATGAAAAGGAAGAGAGGACTTACACAAGCCCTGAGCATATCCTTGTATGAATAACCTGATACAACCCGTTCTGTCTGAGGAAATTGTTTGTTGAGGAACATATATCCGTATGCAAGCGTTGGTAAAAGCATTATACCCATAGCGTAACGCCAGTTTGCGAGACCTGTTTTACTAAACAGGTAAACGGTAAGTCCACCAATTACAATCCCGGTAGGGAACCATGCATGAAACCTGTTGAGCCGTCTTGTTTTCTGATCTGTATACATACTTGTAATAAGAGGATTGCAGGCAGCTTCAACACTTCCGTTGGCTACACCTACAAACAGGGTGGAAATAAAAAGCGACCAGAAACCGGTAGCAGTAATGGTCAGAATTATTCCGGTAACATGACATACGAAAGCAATTGCAATTATTCTGCCTATTCCAACAATGTCGACCAGAGGGCCTCCGAAAACCATTGCGAGTGTAAATCCCCAGAAGGCCGTTCCAACTATCCATCCCACCTGTGTATGTGTGAGGTTGAATTCTGTCGCCCATGCTTCCACGAAGGAACCTCGTGTTGCAAATGCCAACGCAGTAACTACCAACGCAACACAGCTTGCATTGAATAACTGTGTTTTTTTAATATTATCCATGGTTAGTGTATGAAAGAGGATGAATAGCTATTATTTCTTCTCGAATGCAGCATCGAACGCAATATTCGAGGCAGGGAAGTCGACTTTGCGTACAAAAGCACAAGCCTCTTTTGCACCGAATTCACGATCCATACCGCTGTCTTCCCATTCAACAGAGAGTGGCCCCTTATAACCGATCCTGTTAAGTTCCCTGATAATCTCCTCGAACTTGATGTCGCCATGTCCAAGGCTCCTGAAATCCCAGTACCTGCCGCGGATTCCGAAATCGGAATGACCACCAAAAACACCAGCTTCGGTTGGAACTTTTGACCATCCCACATCTTTCATGTGAACATGGAAGATCTTTTCACCGAAGGTATGGAGGTACTGGATGTAGTCAACACCCTGGTATCCGAAATGAGAAGGATCGAAGTTAAACCCGAAATTGGGATGATTATTTACTGCTTTGAGGGCTCTTTTTGCCGAGAAAAGGTCGAAAGCAATTTCAGTAGGATGTACTTCAAGGGCAAAATGAATTCCCAGTTCATGGTATTTGTCAAGGATTGGGATCCACCTTTTTGCAAAATCATTATATCCATCATCGATCATCGACTGGGGAACTGAAGGAAATGAGTATAGCAAATGCCAGATGGAACTGCCTGTAAATCCAGTCACTGTGTCAACACCAAGTCTCTTGGCAGCTTCTGCCGTGTGAATCATTTCACGGGCTGCACGCTGGCGGACTCCTTCAGGATCACCATCACCCCAGACGTAGTCGGGAAGAATACTTTTGTGCCTCTGGTCGATACGATCGCAAACAGCCTGTCCGACAAGATGGTTGGCAATTGCAAAAACTTTTAATCCGTATTTGGCAAGGGTTTCTCTTTTTTTGCGGCAGTAGGCTTCATCAGCCTTGCTTACCTCAAAATGGTCGCCCCAACAGGCGATTTCCAGGCCATCATAGCCAAAATCTTTGGCT
>CAIPJU010000777.1 GCA_903865465.1 uncultured Bacteroidota bacterium | reverse complement strand
AGAACAAGCACTTAAGGAAACGGGGCAAAAATTACTTCAATTAAACTTAGACAAAGACCGTTTTGCTACGATTATTGGACACGATTTAAAAACTCCATTAAACAACCTTCTTGGTTTATCAGAAATACTGACCGAAGACATTTCTAAAAATAGATTCGACGAGATTGAAGATGTCTCGAATATGATTAATTACACAGCTCAGAATGCATCTAAATTACTGGATGACATATTATTGTGGGCAAGAGCACAGCAAGGCAAAATTCCTTTCAAACCACAGAATCTGAGATTCAATGATATCTGGAAGAATATTCTGGAAATTTTGAAACAAAATGCGGATTCGAAAAATATCGCCATCATTTATCAAGTAGAAGACTCCCTAAGTGTCTGCGCCGATTCAGACATGATAAAAACTGTACTAAGAAAACTTCTGTCGAATGCCATTAAGTTTACAAACAAGGGTGGGGCAATAAGGATTAGTGCCATGCAGACACATTTAAACACAACAATAATATTTTCAGACAATGGGATTGGAATAACGACGAAGGCCTTATCAAAACTATTTGATTTATCTGAGGTTATAACGACAAAAGGGACTGAAGGAGAAACAGGAACAGGTTTGGGACTTTTGCTTTGTAAAGATTTTGTTGAAAAGCATGGTGGTAAAATCTGGGTAGAAAGCGTAGCCGGGAAAGGGAGCGATTTTAAGTTTACTCTCCCAGTATCAGTAGAGCATGCAAGCGATATAAGTAATTGATGAATAGAAGTTTAACTTTACATGTTATTTAATGTCTGATGTCAGAAAGTAAGCAGGATAATGCCATGAAAGATTTCGGTAATTAATAATCAAACGGGACACACGAGATTTCTATCCAATCAAATATGGAGATAGTTCAAGGAAATACAGATGGATCGACAGGTATTGAAATAACAGGAGACCATCAGATTCCTAATCCCGTATACAACATTGTAAGTAAGGCTACCCTGAGCAACTGGCATGTTTTTTGTTGTGAAAACATTAAACCTTTACTGTATCAGATTCTTTCATTACATAAAACAGCCTTTTCAATATGAAAGCCATAAAGATAATTTGCCTTCCGGTAATGTTTTTATTGCCGGTTTTTACAGGTTGTGAAAAAGATAAACTCATCAGAACGCCTGAGGAACAGCAAATCCTTCAATTAGCCTATTCCAAAGATTATTCTTACCCCGCAGGTTTTTATCACGAAATATATGATAGCGGTTCTCCTTATTATGAAAATACTCTCAGCATTATGCCTCTTAATAAGCGGCAAGCCATCTCTATTGAACTGAATACCAATAATAAAGATGAAGCGCGACAATGGTCGGACAGTTCAAATGCATTTAGTTCAGTTAATCGTGAGGTCATTGGCGAAAACGAAACGTTTAAATACTTTGAGTTCACAAGGAAAAATGTTCAATATTCAAGTGACATCATCTATTCTAGAGTTCATAAATCCTCTTATTTTCAACCGGCTATAAACCGGTTCAGTGTAAATGATACACTTATTGGCATTTATAATGGCGATATGAATCTGGCTAAAGCAAAGGACCTTATTGAATATCTGTGGAGGTGCGGCACTGTAAATGTGAATTATACGAAAGTCTCAGAGGCTTCCATTAAGGAATCTGATGACCATTTTGAATATTATATTCAGTCACTTTTAATTATCTATGGTGACTTTGGAATCCGTGACGAAATTAAGGTATCCGATAATTTTCTGACCCTGAATAAATCAACCAGGGAACTGATTGTAAAAACTAAAGTAGGAAAGACAATTCAGGGAACTCAACGTTAGGGTAAAGCCTTCTGACCTGTTTCTTCAATATCGAAGATTTTATTTCTATCCCACTCAAGCCAGTATTTTAAGGCATTATGGCGGATTAGTTTCCAATATCCATCGTCCATTAATCCAAATTTTAATATTCCCTCGTTGATGTCGGCATCGACCTTTTCGAGATATTCCTTTTTCAGGCTTATTTTTAATGAACGGGTTTTATAGGTGAAGATAGCCGACGGACGAAAAACGCTGTCGGAAGCAAGACGGATTGTCCCCATCCCTAATGTAGCGCCGGTGCTTACCTGAATCCCATCTGTCAGGCAGCTGTACGGTGGTCTGCTTCCTGCAAATGTCGTTACCTGTATCATATCGGCGCCAACACCAAACAATTCCCGTGCTTTAATGCCCATTTTAGCTCCTACTATTGAAAAAACTCCCAGGTGCCCGTGAAACTCATCTGTCATAACATTCGCCTTCCATTCATCATATCCATAACGGGCAATTGCAGAATCCATAATTGGACGAACGTCATAATTGAACATTTCACGTTGTACAGGAAACCTGTTAAATACCACATTATGTTCAGGAACATATTCACCTTTTATCATATCACTCATAGCTTCTTTTATCCCCTGAACATCATAATCCTTGTTGTACCGGATATTTAATTTCCCCATATCGGTATTGATTCCGAATAATTCCGGGTTTGTTATGTATAAGGCAACAAGGTCGTCACAGAGCCTGTAATGATTTTCCTTCAGTTTTTCAAAAGCCGACGGTTGATCAAATACATTGATAAGGGCATTGGCTAAAAGTGTATTGGATTTCCGGCAGATATCGAACATCGCTGTGTCGAACAATGCTTTATCCCTGTTCAAATTCGAAATAACGTCAATTCTTACAGTTGATTTGAAAAGTTCGTCCGCACTTTGCTTATCGCATTCATAATTAAATCCGTGCAAAGGTTTTACAGATTCATTATACCATATAATACGTTCTATCTTCGAAGTGATGCCTGAATCTTTTATTATGGCTTTTTCAATATTTGTCAGCGGACCAAGACAGACCAGAATGATTTTTTCATCTGCTTTTTTCAGGATTGCCGGGAGGTAATCAGATGCTTTTAATTCAGTT
>CAIPJU010000776.1 GCA_903865465.1 uncultured Bacteroidota bacterium | reverse complement strand
TCGCAGGTTGATGCAAGTACCGGAGGTAAAACAGGGGTAAACCTTGGTACCACAAAAAATATTATCGGAACTATCAGACAACCTGAGTTTGTGATCTGTGATCCCGCGATGCTGCTGACTCTTCCTCAGGATGAATTTCTTTCGGGATTGGCAGAATTAATTAAAACGGCTATAATTGGCGACAGGGAGTTGTTTGACCTTATCGACAATAGTTATGATCTGATAATGAAACGCGATGTGTCTGCAATGACTCATTTTGTAAACCGGTCGGTCACCTTCAAGGCAGCAGTGGTAACAGAGGATGAATTTGAGAATGGATTAAGACGCATATTAAACTTCGGACATACCCTTGGTCACGCTATTGAGCTTCAAAGTGGTGTTAAACATGGTTTTGCAGTAGCTGCAGGCATGGAGTTTGCAGCTATGTTTTCGTTTGCGAATGGGTATCTAACTTTTTCTGAAAAGGATGCCATCACAGGTATACTTCGTAAGTTCGGTTTGCTTGGTGATTATGATATTCCTGCAGAGCAGGTAAAAAAACTTATTCTGCATGATAAGAAGAAGTCGGGGAATGATATAAATTTTGTTTTTGTTGAAGGCATAGGAAAAGCTGCAACCAGGAAGGTTACGATTGATGAAATTACGGATTATTATAAGAAATTCAAGGATATTAAATCAGGAATATGAATTCATTTGGAGTCGTTTTCAGGCTTTCACTGTTTGGAGAGTCTCATGGTGTAGCTATCGGAGTGGTTGTCGATGGTTGTCCTCCGGGAATAGCTCTCACTCCCGAAGATTTCCTCAACGATCTTAAAAGAAGAAAAAGCGGTAGTGCGGGTACAACACCAAGGCATGAGCCAGATATTCCGGAAATACTAAGCGGAGTCAATAACGGATTTACAACCGGTGCACCAATTACACTGATTACGAGGAACAGTGACAAGAAATCATCAGACTATGATGAATTCAAAGAGATTCCCCGCCCTGGCCACGCTGATTATGTATCCGGAATAAAGTACTCTGGTTTTGCAGATATGCGCGGCAGCGGTCACTTTTCGGGAAGGATTACATGGGGACTGGTGGCAGCTGGTGTAATCGCTAAAAAGATAGTCGGCTCAGCTGACATTTCAGCAAAATTAATATCCGCAGGAGGTTCTGAGAATATCGAAGAAGCTGTGAATAAAGCTCTTGAAGCAAATGACTCTATAGGAGGAATAATTGAATGCAGGATTAATGATGCCCCTAAAGGTGTCGGAGAACCTTTCTTCTATTCATTTGAATCTGCGGTCAGCCATCTTGTTTTTTCCATTCCGGCTATTAAGGGAATTGAGTTCGGAGTTGGTTTTGCTGCTTCCAAAATGAGAGGATCAGAACATAACGATCCCTTCGTTGACAGCAGTGGAAAGACATCATCGAATAATGCAGGTGGTATTAATGGCGGCATAACAAATGGAAATGAGATTGTTTTCAGGGTTGTGGTAAAGCCGACATCATCTACAGGTGTTAAGCAGGAGACATTTAATTTCTCAGAGAAGAAAATGACAGCGCTTAAGGTCAAAGGCAGGCATGATACTTGTATTGCACTCAGAATGCCCGTAATTGTCGAAGCAGCAGCCTCTATAGCCATGGCCGACCTGAAACTGATCGACAGGGCTATCTACAGCCGTTAAAGGTCACTGTAAGTCTCCAAACACAGATAAGTAAAGTGCTCTTTACTTCAGGGGAATTATTTTCATCGCTTTTTTTGCGGCAGTGATTATAAGAGCTCTTTTTGTAAAGGAAGATATTTTAAACCGGTCATCAATCCTGTCTCCGATAATCCAGAAAATCTGACCCTCCGATTCCATAACAAACTTATTTTCCTTTTCGAATAATGAGAATTTGGAGTCGATAAAATAATCGCTAAGCTTCTTTTGCTGTCTCATGCCAAGAGGATGAAATCTGTCCCCCGATTTCCATTTACGCAGGGTAAGCGGAAATTTTAACTTGTCAGAATCTACATATGCAACTGACGGGTCGGATGATATTTCGAATGAACTCGTTACATCAGTGTAATAGGCTGATTCAATCTGGGGAATATTAAAAAAATCCAGTATGTTCTCTACTGTGTGGCTTATGTCGGCCATGTTTTCATCGCTGGAAATTATTATCTCATTCCTGTTTTTAACAATTCTGTGTGAGCCGGTAAAGACCTGTCCTCCGGTTTTCCCTTCAATTAATCTGATAAGTTCATTTAGCATCACGCTACCGATGCCGAAGGGTTTGAACAGTTCGAACAAAATTGTTTTGTTATGAAGGTATGGATTGAGCAGTTCTATATTATATGAAATCAGGCTGCCATTGTCGTGGGAGATCCTGTGACGGAGATTGCTGATATATTCATTGACAATTTCATTAATCCCGGCAAATCTTTCAGCTGTTTCATTCAGAGTCGTTTCAATGGAGGGATTTATCTGTTTCAGGACAGGGATTATCTTATGCCTTATTTTATTCCTGGTATATTTTGTATCCTTGTTTGAACTGTCTTCACGATAAGTTATTCCGGTTTGCCTGCAATAGTTTTCGATATCGGTACGTGTAGCAAAAAGCAGTGGTCTTATTATTCTGTTATTAAGAGGTTTGATACCCGATAATCCTGCAATACCTGTACCCCTGGTAAGGTTTATTATAAGTGTTTCAATATTATCGTTAAGGTTATGTGCCACGGCAAGAAGGCCGAAGCCATTTTCATTCATCACCTTTTCAAACCAGTTGTATCTTAGTTCCCGTGCAGCCATTTGAATTGAGATGCCTGAACTACCTGCATGGAGAGGTGTATCAAATTTAACTGTATAAAATGGGAGTTTGTTTTCAACGGCAAACTGGCGGACAAGATCTTCATCCTGGTCTGATTCCTCATTTCTAAGCGAAAAGTTACAATGTGCAATTCCGGTGTTGTAACCGGCAGTGAGAAAAAGATGGGCCATTACCATTGAATCAATACCACCGCTGACCCCAAGCAATATTCTCTCCTTGCTCCCTATCAGGTTATTTTCCGATATATATTTTTTGAATTCGCCGACCATCTGAATCAATTGAGATACAAAAATAAAAAAGGTATCCTTATCGGGGATACCTTCATCTGATTAATTTGAAAGATTACTTCTTGGCGAGATATTGAGAAACACCTTCCTGAGTAGCTTTCATTCCGTTTTCACCCTTATGCCAGTCGGCAGGGCATACTTCTCCGTTTTCTTCATTAAACTGGAGAGCATCAACCATACGAAGCGCTTCAGAAACACTTCTGCCAAGAGGCATATCATTTACAACCTGATGCCTTACAACTCCTTCTTTGTCGATAAGAAACAGTCCTCTGTAGGACCGTGGAGCTCCCTTAAATGTAACTTCTCCATTCTCGGCATAGTCATAGCTTCCAGCCAAAACATCATAGTTTTCTGAAATAGTTTTGGACTGATCAACTACCAGCGGGTATTTGACGCCTTTAATCCCGCCCTGATTTTTTTCTGTCTGAAGCCATTTCCAGTGCGAGAATTCCGAATCAACCGAACAACCGATAACTTCAACATTCCTGTCATTGAATTCCTTAAGCTTATCCTGGAAAGCAAGAAGTTCGGTAGGGCAGACAAAAGTGAAATCAGCCGGATAGAAAAAAAATACAACATATTTTTTGCCAAGGTACTGCTCGAGTGAGAACCCTTCAACAATTTCACCGCCGTTTACTACTGCTGTTGCAGTAAAAGAGGGCGCTTTTTTTCCAACTAATACAGCCATTTTTTTTAAGTTAATTTGTTAATTATTTATTGGTCATAAGACAATTCAAAACAACTTTTGTTCATTACCTGTAAGGAATTACCGTGGGAGGTCCTGAATCAAAACCTGATGGTTTTACGACATCCTCGCCGGAAAAGGTAAAATAATTAATGCGTGAAAATTCAGGAGGATTAGGGAAGAAGCCGATTCTCAACTGGAAGGTATTAAAAACAAGGTTGTCATTTCTTACCCTGATTCCGAGTCCCAGTCCCGAAAGTGTTACTCTGTTTGCTGGAAGCTGGCCCTTCCCGGTAAGTAATGAAAAATCAGCAAAGCTGAAAAAGGCGAATCTGAAACCATATAGATTCACAGGACTGAAAAGCACTGACTCAATGCACATTGATAGTCTTTGACTTCCCCAGAGGGAGTCATTTCGGAATCCTGGAAAATAATTATCGGAGCTGAGATAGAGATGTTCATCCCTGTTTCTGTCGAAGCCTCTGGTGTAATTCAGATAGAAAAAATTTCGTATTAAGTTTCTTCCGAGGGGCAGGAGATTTGAGAAATATGTAATGTTCGCTGAAATAAGTCCCTGTTTGGTTTGTGCCCCGTTAAGATATGAGGCTATGCCTGTTGAAGCGTACATATAACCCAGGCCTTCGAATGACTTTCCATAAGCAAGCTCCCCACCCAGATAGGTTCTTTGATGGAATGTTTCAAATTCATTGAATTCCCTGCCTGCAGTAAACCGGATCATTCCACCGTATGGTATATCCTCGGTGCGACCATAGCTGTATATGAGATTTGTCTTATAGAATTTTTGAATGGAATATGATACAGAGCCAAGGAAAAGCTTGTAATTCTGAAGGTAATGATAAGAATCCTGAAGGATAAAAGGCCTGTCAAATACATTGTTATTAATGTACCTGGCGCCAATGATGATCCTGGATACCTTCCTCCTGTCCAGTAAAAATGAACGCTGAAGCCAGTAATCCTGCAGAAAATACCTTATTGGATGCGGAACATTCATTGTGTCAAAATCCACGGTGGTTTGCATATGTTTCAGAGAGATTCCACCTGCATATTTTGTTGTGGCACTGAAAAGGCTTCGGCTTAGGCTCATGCCATATGATTTTTCGCGAAGAGTGTTCAGAAAAAAACTGTTTGCAATTATAAATGATTTACCGATTCCATTGGCAGTATAGTGTATACCGAATCCGGGGGAGTTGCTCAATTGCGAATTGTATGGCACCTGAATGCCAAATTCATGTCCTGTTCCAAGTATATTCTTGTCGAAGACTGAAGCAGTTCCTTGTTTCAGACCTTTATAACTGTATGCAGCTCCGATAGAATATACGTCTTTCGTATAAACCACAATATCTGCCTCTACATCTGATATTGGAGTTACAACAATTCTTGCATCCTGGATATAGGGCAGGTTTCTTAAAAGCCTCTCATTTTCGCTTAATACCAGCGACGAAATTGTATCACCTTCCGAAAACAGCAAGTTGTTTCTTATTATCCTGTCATTAGTATTCAGGTGAGTATTGTTAAAGACATTGTAAATCTTCCTGTTGTCATTCGAGGCTGGGTTATTGATATTGGACCCGAATACATTAAGCTTGTTTATAATAATTTTTCTGATCCTGACTCCTGAATATTCTTTAAAAGCAGCATCATTCTTGCCATTGATATTCACCTTCGTGCTGCTGTCAGGATTTACAACAATGAAACTGATTATTTTTTTAATCAGTTTATTCTTTGAGGCCTTTGCTTTTAAAGAATCTAAAAATAACAGGTTAATATCCTTTTTGCTGACCGAAAGGTCATTAAGATTGGTTCTTTTCAGGTTTAATGTATCCTTAAAATTTTCTGAAATGTCTTTTTCGGTCCAGGAATACTCACATTCTGAAGACAATTCAGGCATGATATAGTTTCTTTTGTTTCCTGCGACCGAAAGGTTCAGGGAAGATGACAGTGCAACAAATAAAAAAGCTCTGCAGGAAACCAGGTATATCCAGCCTGCTATAACCATTAATTATTTCCAGGATTATTTGACAGAACGTCGTCAGAGTTAAACTGGAATCCCAGCCTTTTTCCAGTAATAACACGCGAATGCTGGATTTTTGCTTCGGCCTGTCCAACCGTAGCTATTTTAACGGTATCGTAGGGAGGT
>CAIPJU010000775.1 GCA_903865465.1 uncultured Bacteroidota bacterium | reverse complement strand
CTGTATGTGTAGTAGATAGCACCTATCATTGGTGCCATGTAGGCCAGAGCTATTGCCTGAGTGTTATGACCTGCCCCCAGGATCTGAAAGAAGAAGGATGAAAGGGCAAAACCAATTGCTCCAACCACAGCAAGCCAGATGTCAACTCCGAATATCAGGAGAAGAATATAGAAACCGACCATCGAAATGAACAACACTGATACCGGCATTTTGAAAACCCTTAAAACAGCATCAACGGGTTTCATGATATTACCGCTGTACTGGGTCGATATGAGATAGGCTGGCATTCCTCCAAAAATAGAGTTGGTCCATAGGGGCTCCTTCCCATATTTGTCGCGGTAATCCTGGATCTCCTTAGAGTTAATTTTCGAAACCATCGAGTCATTGGCTTTCAATACCTTTCCTTCGAGTACCGGATAGAAATAGGCGAAGGATAGTACCACAAAAATCACTATGGCAACTACATGAGGCAGCGCCGGCTTGAACATCTCTTTAATCTGCATATTGTGCATTTTTAATTTTCAGGAAAACGGAATGACAAAAGTATTTATTTAACTTTCTTATATTATTTAAAAAGCCAATTTATTTTACGGCCTGATTACAAATCGGCGCTTGCAATATTATTATTACATCTCATCAGCAATCCCCTTGAGCGATTTAAGGTTCTCTCCTAGTTTCCTGAGGTTTGACCATTTAGTGGCAAATCCCCTGATTGCTTTAAGCTCAACCGGTTCATAGAAGTTGAAGAGGTAAAGAATAAACGGGAAACTCATAAGCGATACACTTTTTAACAGTAACCTTGGAAGCAGCGGGAAATGGTTAATTAATAGTCCGGAAAATGAAAGTATAGTTCCGACAACGATTATTAAAGTAATCTTCCCTATTTCGTATGGTACATAAAAGGCTTTTTGTGAATAGTATAGTACTGCGAGCCAGAATAAAAACTGAGAAAGGAGGGTTGCCATCGCAGCTCCCGTTATTCCAAAATGGGGGATGAGAAGGTAGTTAAAACCTATGCTTACTGCGGTCGAAACTATTACCAGTATACCGATTATCTTCGTTTTCTTTACCACATGCAGGCCGTAAATTGTAAAATCCTTCATGCTTATAAACAATATGGAAATTGACAAAACAGGAATGATCGTCACCGCGCCCCAGTACTGGTTCGACTTGGCTATTACCTTGATAAGTTCAAATGAAAACAGAGAGACCCCTATAATCGTAAACATAAGAATAAAGGAGGAATAGAGCAGTACCTTAGAATAGAACCTTCCAATGTCGGGAGAACCTATCCTTTTCAGCATCATTGGTCCGAGCGCGAGCTTCATTGAATCGACAATTACCAGCTTCAATACACTCGTTATTTTGGATGCAAGAGTATACAAGGCAACAGATTTAAGAACATCCCATGTAATGAGGGAATACCTGTCAACCACATTAAGTATAACACTCGATATATTGGCCAGGTACAAAGGAAATCCATAGATACTCATCGATCTGAAAACTGTCTTGTCAAAGTAAACAGTGCAGTTTTTCAAAGAATATCCAATCAGAAACAAGACAACCAGCCCATTTCCGATAACCTGTGCCAGATAAATTCCTTCAAGCCCCATCTTTCGTGATGTGATGAAATAGAGTGTAAGGATAAGTACGGAAGTCAGCTTAAAAAGATTGGTAATAGAATAAAGCACCGACTTCGACTGAAGTCTCATAAGGGTATTTACTATGTTATTCACAGCCTGGATAGCCGAAGCAAAGATAAGATAGGTTATTACCCTCGACCAGTCGGGTGTTGAGAAGACCAGTGTTGATAATGTCGAAGAGAAAGGGACAAGTAAAAAGCAGATCGAAAATGAGATTATCACCTGAGTGGAAAGCGACATGAAGAAAATCCCCTTCTGATTCTCTTTGAAATCTTTATCCCAGAACCAGCGCGTCAGACTCTGTGGCAGAGCTGAGGCCATAAGGGCGGTTAGAACCAGAGCACTGATTTCCAACACTCCGAGAATACCGAATTCATTAATAGAGAAATACTTTGGATTTGTTGTCCATGGAATCAGGATCAGACCGACAATTTTTACGGCTATGTTTCCAAGGCCGTAAATGAAGGTGTCTTTTAAAGATACTTTAATCGTCTTCAGCATAATCAGATAATTTCTTTGGGATATCCGATCAGAACAACTTCAGAATGACATAAATTGTTCCTTACCCCGGTTGATAATTTCCTTATCATAAATATATAATCACTTAAGATATTCTCCAGGAAAGGTTTGACTTCAAAAAACTCAAAGGGATTATGGTAAATTGCTATGGATAATACCGGCCGGAATTTTGTCAGCGTTTTTGTAGCACCCTTTACGAATTCAAGGGCATTTCCCTCTATATCAACTTTTATGAAGAGGGGAGATATCCCATGCTCTTCAACAATAGTATCAATGGATTTTTGTTCAACTGATATTTTATCATATTTGCCCGAATTCCTTAATAAGGATAAGCCTGATGATCCTGTATCTGCAAGTATTACAGGAGCTTCATGATTAACAGATGAAATACAAACGTTGATAAGTTCAAACCTCGGGGAGGGGATTTTGTTTTTAGCCATGTTGGCTTTATACTTTTCAATCGATTTTAGTGAGATCTCTATAGAATAAATTTTCCTGTAATTATACTCACTCAAAGCAATTGCGGAATCGCCTATAAAGGCTCCGGCGTCGATGAAATCATGATCCTTTATATATTCCGCAACAGAAGCAGGAAGCAGGCTGAGACCATGATAGTAGTAAAAGACCGACTCTTCGATATGTTTCGAAAGCGAATTAAACTTACGCCTGCTAATTTTGAGTGACTCAACGACTTCATTCCTGTTTTGTGCAGATTCCACGGGAAGTATCCCCCCCCTGACAGCACTTCGTTTTGAGATTCTGTGTTTATATCGTTCATCGGGATAATGAAGAAAACGTTGTACTATGACATCAATGGTTTCGGCTGACTCCCTATCAAGATCTCTTTTTAGACAGCTGATCTTTCCGGTCATATCTGAGCTGATGAAATAGCTTTTAAAACTTCCTCCCAGACTGTCGGTGATATAAATTGAATAGGGCCTTCCGATCCTCCTGATGCCATTTATTAATGAGACCAGAAAATAATAGATTCCCGGTAAGTTTTCCTTCAGGTATGGGCCTGGTTTTGTCATTGGAAATCTATTTATTAACAATTATTTTAATGATTGTGCTTTTCAGGTATCTTTTCCACATAACGTAATTATAATACCGGCCGATTACCCTGAAAGGCAACTTATTGGTTGAATAGCTGATTGAAAATCCCGACATATCTTTTTTATGAAGAAGAGGAAATCCCCTGTAAAAACTATTGCTGACATTATTGCCATGAACGAGCTGAGTCCAGAGAGGCTTCTTTAAAATAAACCTCGATTTCCGAGCTCTCTTATTTACATATTCCTGCCATATCTCCCTGAAAACATGAAGGCGAAGGCTCTCCCATTTTGTGTGTCCCCTTTCAAAGACCCCTTTAACTTCAATATCTGTCGATTCAATGAGGCTGAGAAATGGAGACATGGGGTAGAAATAGTGAGACAGAATTCTTTCATTTATATTCAGAATATAGCCCGAAGCAAGCGATATAATAAATTTATGGCTCTTCACAAAATTCTCCTGTATGGTTTTAATTGCATCACGGTGAAGGCAGTCGTCATTATCTATCCTGGTTGTGATTACCCATTTATTCGCTGCGATTCTTTTTGTAACTTCCTGAATATAATTGGAATTGAAGTCATCAACACCCTGATAATAAAATAGATGGATGAAAGGGACAGAGCTCAACTCCTTAATGAATCCATTGAACTCTTCAGGTGTCTCCTTGTCGAAATAGAGGAACCACTCAAATCTTGTGCAGCTCTGATTCAGAACTGATGGAAGGCAATACTCCTGAAAGAGTTTTATTCGGTCTCTGGTCCATTGAAGCCACCGCTCATAATCGTTGTTCTCCGATTTCGGAAAATTCCTCAGGTTAAACTGGGTGATTATGAAGTGCGAAAAATCCATTTAAAGCGCTCAATTGAATTTCCAAAATTAACAATTGAAAAGGATCATGAATACTTTTGAGTTTTTAATTCGTTTTAACCTGATTCTCAGAATGAAGCGAGTCATATAATCCAAGAAGTCCCGATTTAAGAATTCCCATGTTGTAATATCTCATCACTGCCTCATAACCGTTTTTCCCCATCACAATTCTTAGGTCGCTATCAGAAACCAGTTTTATGATAGCCTCTTTCATTCCAGGGATATCAGAAAAAACAAGACCGCAACTGTGTCTTTCTACAAGCTCCATCTGGGGTTTACAGTCGGAGACGATGAGGGGTTTTGCTCCAAGCATATAGTCATAAATCTTGTTGGCAACCCCCGATTCGTGCTGTGGATTTTTATGGAATGGAGCAATACAGATATCGCTGATGGAAAGGTACGAAGGGAGGTCGGCTGCATTTATCCAGGGTATGTGGCAGATCCGTCCATCCAGATCGTTGCATTCCATCTGTTCGTTGAACCTTTCCTGGTCCTTCTTATCGACAGGACCGATAAAAAGAAAATTAACGGCTGAGTTTTGTTTTACAAGTTCAGAGAAAGCCGTGATTGCGTCAAAAATGCCTCTTCTTTCGGCAATGACACCATAATAAAGAATCACCGGAAAACCGTTTATAAATGGATTTTCTGCTTTTTCAATAGTTCCTGATAGCCGTACTGTCAGGTCCGGAACATTTGGTACAACATAGAAGTTTTCTTCCTTCATATGAGGATAGCGTTTAAGCAGAAGCTCTTTGAAATCGGCGCTCAGAACGATGACCCTGTCTGCATAGTTCATATATTCCTGCTCCTTGACTGTCCAGGTCCGGGGCTTTGAGATCCGGCTCCTGAAAAAACCTTTCGTCCAGTTATAGGTCTGAACGGTAAAAGGGTAGTTTTCGTGGAGGTCAAGGATGAGTGGTATTCTTTTCCCTGAACGCTTTATACCCCGGTAAGACGCTTTTGACATGTAAAGGTCATGTGCATGGACAACCTCAAGGTTATTCCTCAGAATGAACTTCTTAATCCTGAAAGCCCACATCCATTCATAAAATGGGATTGTGTTGAGCAAAAAGAACAGGGTGTCCTTTATTTTCCCTGGGATATTGATCCTTTCAACAGATACTCCGGGTAATGGACTTTCATATTTTTTCCTGAACCCAAAGCAAAGAACGAAGAGCTCATGGCCATGTTCTTTCAGGATTCCGATCTCCCTGAGAACGCGGATATCGCTGTTGAGTTCGTTGTCGAGGATGATGCCGGTGCGCATTGTTTAAAATTGTGGGGCAAAGGTAAAAGGATTTTGTGAAGTTCCAGCTTCCCTATTATCCCTCTGTTATTCGCAAAGATTATCAGGTAAGAATGGTAGTCGAATAGATTTATGCACGGATATCCATCACCTGTTTTTATTCATCATGGGCTCAAAATATTTTCTGCCATACTCCCTTGCCACGGAGTCTTTAGCACCCGAGAAACCAAACCCATTCCATCTGTACGTTTCAATCAGCCTTGATTTAGTCGAGGGATCAGGATTGATATATGAATCCCCCCGGTGAAGGGCAACAACTGTTTTTTTATCAGGTGTCAGCGTTGCATCAATCAATGGACGCGAAAGGGCCGAACCCCTCCAGAGGTCCCGGAGAGCGTTTATTGTAATGTCGTAAACATAAGGCCGTAAACCATTTTCCCCATCAATCGGCGAGTAATGATCCTGCAGTGTGAAGAGATAATTATGCTTTTCATCGAAATTTGCCGGCTCCAGCGAAATAAGCAAAATCGGAGTTGTCTTCCATAACTTCCTGCCCTGCTGATATCCCTCAAGGATTATTTTATTTTCGTTGCAGTTTTCTGTTGATACCGGGATAATTGTAATGCCTGAATAGCTTGTGGCCTCTCTCATTTTTGAAATGGGAAAATCAAAACGCGTTTCCCGGGTAATCTCCGGAAAATATGAATTTTTCATGGTATGTGTTATGATCCCGTTATATTCTGCCATCCCATTCTTAATTATGCACTCAACCATCAGCCCCTCTTTTGTTTCGGAATATTTCTGATCGAAAAGGTGATTCCCAAGCGAAAAGAAAACAGGCTTTCCTTTTATGATTTCAGGCTGCTGAATAACATGAGGATGATGACCGATTATAAGGTCAGCACCATTATCGATCAGCCATTCTGCAGTTGTTCTCTGGAAGTTGTTGGGCCAGTCGAGAAGCTCACTTCCCCAATGTATACTTACAATAACAAAGTTTGACAAACTCCTGGCCAGCCTGAGCTTTTGCTGCAACAGAATGGAGGGGATTTTTTCATTGTGCCCTTCACGATCAGGAACTGTATTGACTGATATAACTGAAATAATATATTTATCGAGACTGAAGAAACGAGGTGAGATCTTAAAATTAATTGCCTGAATACCTGCGTTTAAGACCTCGATTGAGGTTGAATCTTTGCTGGTGCTTCCTAAATCATAACTGTGATTATTCTCGAGTGAAAGAGCTGTAATCCCAGCCTCCTTTATCAGCTTCAGATCTTTCTTTGGGATATCAAAAATCATCTCTTTCGCCAAACTGTCGGCAGGGTTTGCAATACTCCCCACTGAACCTTCGAGATTACCAATGACGAGATCGGCTGATTTAAACCTTGAATCAAGTTTTGCCCAGGGGCTTGATTTCCGGAGGTCAATTTCACGGGCTACATTTCTCGATAACAGTATATCGCCCATAAAAATAATCCTGACATCTTTTTGCTGTCCGAAGGAGCTGGAAAAAGCAGGGAAGAAGCTTATTAAAGCAGCTAATATCCACTTTGAGGCGGATATGATAGTTGACGATCCGAAACATATGGTTTTACCCAGGAGGGAGCCCCTTGAGATTTTGATATATTTATCCACTCTTTGTCATTTAATAATTTGTCGGTCACAAATTCAAAATACGAATAAACTGATCCTTTAACAACCTGATGCCTTCCATAAAATGGAACAGTTAAATCCCATTCATACGGATTCCCGACAGCTGCCATAAGATAGTCTGTTTCCCGATTTCCAAACACATTAGTGATTTTCAGTATCGGGTCGGGATTTGAAAGAGCATACTCTTCGTTTGCCATACTTTTAAAAATCAGAAAATAATGCTCTGCCACACGTCCGGTATAAAGTATTTCCTCATACTCGTCATTCGAAATAGCTTCCCCTCTTTTTTCTTTTTCAGCAATTCTCTGAAACATCCGGATTTTATTGGCTGTTTCATGGAGTCTTTTGGTGATACCTTCATAAAGTGACTTATAGCCGCTTCCATTAGAATTTTCAAAGTCAGTACCCGATTTGGTGATTCCCGGAACCTGGTCAATTGACGCCTCGAAGAGATCAGCAATTTCACCGAAAGTTCCCGGATCGGCTTCCACATAGCCACGAGGTGCCCTGGTAAGAATTGCCTCGAAACCTCCTTCACCACATTCTGCTGCTCCGGTTTCATTAACCAGGACAGTTGCATGCCTAAGCGTGGCCCATGAAGCCAGTCCTGTCTGAAGGCGCTTTACCTGCCACAGATTTTCAGCTGAAGCCCCGCTTGTCGAATGGATGGTGTCGGCCCATTGCGTCGACAAGGCAGTTATCCAGCGATCGTAAAGATTATCGCTTCTGATTGCACCCTTTGTATTGAAATTCTTCCTTAAGCTGGAAATTACATTGCGAAGATTGGGGTATTTCTGATATTCCTCTTCGAGAAGCTTCCATGCAAAATCACTCGATATGGCTGCCGCAAGATCGAGTCCCGAGGGTTGCAGCCTCCAATCCCCTTCATTTGAGATAATCTGTTGTTTCTTTGGATATGCAGAGTGATACACTACAGAATTCAAGGCTTCATTATCAAAACCCCAGGAAAGAGGAAATACTGATAATCCGGTATCAGGATATTGAACATATTCAGGTATGGAGGTACTAATGGCATTAAATACATTCGGCTTTCGGGGTGGTGAAATAAACCCTTTGTAACTTTCTATCCACTCAAGAGCCGATTTCCTGATTTCAGGAGGCAGGAAATTTAATTGTTCCGTTGTTTTCTTATCATCCTCAAAAACAGTTGTGAGATACTTAAATGCTTTAAAGTATTCCTGCATCAGTGCTGAAGATGTATAAAAGCCCCGTGGTTTTAACTGGGAGTAATCGAATTCCTTTCTCAGAACATCGGAGTATATTTTAGATTCACAATTCAATATCCTTTTTGATTCAGGATTCTGAACCTCCTTTCTTTTTATACATCCAAGCACATTAAAAACAGGTGCCCATGGAGAGGAAGTTTCAGATTTTTTAAAATATGCATCAGCAAGAGTGACAAAGTTCCAGAATGCAGGGATGGCCTGCGATCTTTCCTTTATTGTAAAAATACCCTGGAATGCTGATCCGAACAGCTCCCAGAAGATATCGGTAGTTACAAGATATGGCCTGGTCGGAGTGGATTGGTCATAATTGTTACAGTAATAGTTTTCAGATTCATACAACTGGTATAACTGATCATTAGTGGTAACCCTGAACAATCCGGAGTTTTTAGTAAAGAGGTCGATATCCTCCCGGGTATTTGAAAACATCCATGCATTAATAACATCCGATTGAGGCATATTCAGGGGGAAATAGTTCAGTGAATAACAACTATTGTATTTAATCAATCCTACTATACCCTTCCCATCCGGAACAGAAGAGGGAGTAGCTGAAAACCAGTAGTCAGTCAGAACCTGTTCTTCAGCATTGCCAGTAAGCTGGATTAAACCAATACCTGACATTTCTTTCTGCCAGTGTATCAAACCAGATCCATTCGGAGTGGGTGTAATACTTCCCCTGTTCAGAGTTCCTTTAAGCAAGGGTTTAAAAGTGCCCCATGATCTTGATGAGTAATGTGCCACAAAAAACCTGCCCTGTGAATCATTCCAGATAAGTTGATCTCCTGATGGATGAAATGCCAGGGGCAAAGCCCATTCAGATTCCATAGTGCTTGGCCCGGAGTCTTCATCTTCACCTGAGGTAAATGTTGAAGCAGGTCCGATTACCTGATAAAATCTTTTGCCAAACTCGGTGACAGAAGCAATCCTGTATGATCCGTCATCTTTCTGTATTCCAAAGAAAAGACGATATGAATATAAATCCTGACGAAGTTTGTTATCATAACTGGTTATGAAGGGACGGGGACAAATAACCAATCTTTTTAGCTGATGTTTTGAAGAATAAATCATCACGGGTTTCCAATCCGTTCCTTCACGGTCAAGCCTCAATATCATGTTATTCATCTTGCCTGAAGCAATGACGAAGATGGAATTTGCCTGAGGGTGCCAGGCAATGGCTTTTACTTTCAGACTGTCATTAAACTTAAAGTCATCGAAAAACCTGTTTTCTCCTATGTTCCAGAATCTGAGGCTGTATTTGTTGCCAGTGTCAGATATTAGTGCTGCAACAGTTAATCCGGCAGGTGATATATCATAGTCAATCACCTTATCGGTTGTGCCCAGGTTTA
Organism: uncultured Bacteroidota bacterium; assembly: GCA_903865465.1. Taxonomy (GTDB): domain Bacteria; phylum Bacteroidota; class Bacteroidia; order Bacteroidales; family VadinHA17; genus LD21. The sequence goes on along the minus strand of CAIPJU010000775.1, from coordinate 4,261 downwards.
TTGATGCCGGAGCATCGGGCGATGATTTAACCTCTATTTCAGGAATGTCGAATACCCCCTTATAAGTGTTTTGAATTTCTCTTTTATCCAACGAAATATCCTTACCTGTTTGAATATCTTTCTTCGGACCGGGGTTGTCCGTTTTATCGGGTTTTGAAGAAATCTCCCGGCTGTCAAAGTCTTCTTTGTGACTTGTTTTCAGGTTCTCTTTTTCAGTCTGGGCAGAAACCATTATAAAAGAAAGCAGCAGGAGGGTAAATAATAAATTTTTCTTCTTCATCTTTCATCTCGGGTATCCGACTAATATAGTGAAAAGAGGGTTACCTCAAAAGTTTTCCACGGTCATGTTTAAAATAACGAACGAAAAGTATAAGTTTTCTTAGCAGGAATCTTCATGATTTAATTATGCCAGCTAAATGTGAAAATTTATCAGGCAGTTTATTGAACATTTTCCCTATTTTCCAGTCATACATGTTAAATTAATAAAAAATGAAAAATACAGCATTGATTACCGGAGCATCCAATGGTATAGGACTTGAATTAGCAAAAGTTCATGCATCAAAAGGGGGAGATCTGGTCCTGGTAGCAAGAAATAAATCAAAATTAGATTCATTAAAGGCAGATCTTGAAAAGAAATTCAACATTTCAGTTTATATAATCGGGAAAGACCTCTCTGCAAGTAATTCAGCAGATGAAGTTTTTAATGAAACAAGCAGCCAAAACATCCAAATCGACTACCTGGTGAACAATGCAGGATTTGGCGACTTTGGAATGTTTACTGAAACAGAGTGGAGTAAGGAATTTCAGATGATTAATTTAAATATTACCACTCTTACCCGCTTCACAAAACTATATCTCAAGGATATGGTAAAGCGTGGCAGCGGCAAAATTATGAATGTCGCCTCGACTGCTGCCTTCCAGTCGGGCCCGACAATGGCGGTTTATTATGCTACAAAGGCCTATGTATTAAGCTTTTCGGAAGCAGTAAATAATGAGGTAAGCGATAAAGGAGTGACAGTCACAACGCTTTGTCCCGGGGCTACAGAAAGCGGATTTCAGGTTGCAGCTGCCATGGAAGAGAGCGCCCTGGTAAAGGGCAAAAAGCTGCCGACATCAAAGGAGGTTGCCGAATATGGTTATGCGGCAATGATAAAGGGTAAAACAGTCGCCATTCATGGCTTTATGAATTATATGTTGGCAAATTCAGTTCGTCTTTTCCCAAGAAAATTAATAGTGAAAGTCACCAGGAAAATGCAGGACAGGGTTAAATAGGAGAGACTGGCAATGAAATAGCCTGATTATTGAATCTGCCTGAGAAAAGCCTTATGCGTTGTAATTTTCACATTTAATTCAATGCAGGAAAGTTTTGGAAGCAGAATGGTTTCTGTACATTTGAGAAACCATTGACATTTCCATGAAAAACCTTTTCTTAAAAACCTTTATTTTCCTCTTACCATTTTGTGTTGGAGGGGCCTTGGCACAGAAGCCCCAATCAGAAGGGACAGAGGCAGACTCTCTTAAAAATAGTCCCAAAAGCAGCTTTGCTGATGAATTATTTACCGGATACAGAACTCAAACAGCGGACCAGATATCGGGTTCATTCTTCAGCCTGAAGGGTGATAAGCTTAACCTTATCCCGTCGGGGAATATTATTAAACAGATGCAGGGCATTGTTCCGGGACTGACTGTTATCGGAAGCGGTCAGCCCGGTGAAACTCCAAAATCATGGATCAGGGGCTTTTCCAGCTTCTCTGGTGGCACTCCGCTTTTCGTTGTCGACGGAGTACCTTTTAATGATATCACCTTTTTAAATTCGAATGACATTCAATCGGTTGCGGTATTAAAAGACGCAGCCTCAGCCGCATTATATGGAGGCAGGGCTCTTAATGGCGTGATAGTTATTAACACTAAAAAGGCTGGTCAGGGAATTCATGTTCAGTTTAATACCTCACTGGGGTGGCAGTTGCCGGGAAAAGGAACAGAGAATGATTTACTAAATTCTCAGGAATTAGCGAATCTTCAATGGCTGGTCTATAAGAATGATAAAACCTCTGAAATCAATCCTCTTTACGGGCCGAGCAGTAATCCTGCGCCTGTTCTTCCTTCATGGGCTGCAAATACCGACTGGTATGCTGCAATCACTAAACCTGAGGTTATGCAGAACCATGAACTTTCTGTCTCATCCGGATCTGAAAATTCTAAGATTTACCTGGGCGCATCGTATTTCGATCAGAATGGAATCATCTTAAATACCTATACGAAAAGATATATGGTGAGACTGAATTCTGAATTTACATTTTTCAAAAAGCATCTAAAAATCGGTGAGAATGTTCAGATGGGCAATCGTTCAGGTAATTATGTCGACAACCTGAGCAGTAATAGTCCGATCCTGAATGGTCCTTACCGCTCTCCATCCATAATTCCGGTCTTTATTACTGTACCCGTGAATGGTTTGTCCCATTCTTTTGTGGCAGGTGAATATGGAGGAACAGGGATGGGTTTCAGGCTCGGTAATTCAATAAATGTTGTTGCTGACCGGATAAGAAATAAGGATGATAATAAAAAGGGTCATCAGCTAGCAGGGAATGCTTTTGCAGACCTGATGATAGTTCAGGGATTGAACTGGAGAACGTCTGTCGGAGGAACATGGCAAAAAGATGAGACCGAAGATTATACTTATGCGACTTATGAAAATTCAGAAAATAGCCTGACTTCCTCCTTGACTAAAACCAACAGTGAATTAAGTTCATGGATAGTTACTTCAATCCTCAGTTTTGAAAGGAAATTTGGAAGTCACAAAATAGATGTTTTTGCAGGAGCAGAAAAATTAAAATCAAATTCTGGGAAATTTAGAATGGTAGCAACAGAAGGGGTTTCAGCAACAGGAGCAATCCTTTACAACTTTGGATACAATTATACTCCTTTGATGCTTCAAAGTGCCTTTGCTGTTGTTGATTATTCTTTTAACGATAAATATCTGATTAGTACGTCAGTAAGGCGTGATGAAAGCAAATTATTTCCCTCCTTCTCGTTGGGATGGCGTCTCAGTAAAGAGAAATTCATGAATAACGTCAAATGGCTGGATGATCTTAAGTTAAGAGCATCTTATGGCCGGACAGGAAACATGTATGCTGAATGGGAATATGTCAATACAACTAATCTGGGATTTGACTCAAGGCTTTTCAATAAGCACCTTGGATTGGGATTTGACTGGTTTTCAAGGAATACCAGGGATATTTACTTAAATCTTGGAACCTCTGGTACTTCAGGAAGTGGAAGCGGAGCTTATATAAACGATGCTTCCATGAAGAATACAGGATTCGAAGCTACTCTGAATTTTAACAGGTCGTTTGGCGCTTTACGATTTAATGCTGACCTTAATATCTGTACTTATACAAACGAAATAGGCAGCGGCAGCTACAGTTATTTCGACCAGGGATTCTCTCGTATTGGCTCAATTGTGCGAAATCAGCCAGTCCATCCCGTTTCTTCCTTTTTTGGTTACAAGGTGACAGGCTTGTTCAGCGATCAGGCTGAAGTCGCCAGCGCCCCTGCACAGGAAGGAGCCCAGCCCGGATTTTTCAGATATGCCGATATCAATGGGGACCATGTTATCGATTCAAAAGACAGAACATTTCTTGGAAATCCAAATCCTGATTTCACGGCAGGACTCAGAATAGAGATGTCGTATAAGAGATTTGATCTCAGTGCCTTATTGTATCTGTCGGAGGGTAATGAAATTTACAATTTCACCAAATGGTTCACAGACTTCTGGCCTTCATTCCAGGGACAAAAAAGCAAGCTCCTTCTTTATAATAGCTGGACAGAAACCAATAAGAGTGCATCCGTTCCAATGGCTTCAAATATATCTAACTTCTCTACCAATACCCAAAATTCCAGTTTTTATCTCGAGGATGGTTCATATCTTAGGATGAAGTCTCTTCAGTTTGGATACAATTTCGGCGAAAGGTTCTTAACCAAAACAAGGATTTCTTCATTACGGGCATATATCCAGACAGTTAATCTGTTCACGCTCACAAAATATTCCGGTTTGGATCCTGAGATTGGCGGTTCTACCAATGCGTTCGGAATTGATTATGGTAATTATCCAAATGTCAGGCAATTTATTTTCGGAATTCAACTTGGGATCTGAAATCAATTCGATACTTAGCTGAATAATTATGTTTCCTGTAAATTTTTAATATTGATATATGGAGATAACTACATATATTTGCATTCGAATTTTTGGGAATTGCTTCTG
>CAIPJU010000774.1 GCA_903865465.1 uncultured Bacteroidota bacterium | reverse complement strand
GTCTATGGTTCTGTTCTTTCCGTCCGTCAGAATATGAGGGAATCCTACGGAAACCCATGGCTTGTAATTGCCTGCAAAAACGGAGCCGTTGCGGCAGTAACCGACGGGATGCAGTTCTTTGGAAATAACTTCCGCCAGAGCCGGATTCCTAAAGCTCTCCTTTCTGAAAAGCTTAGTGGAGAATATTCCGGGGAATCTTCAGTTCTTGCACTACAGGAGTTACCTTTCTCTCTGGAAGCCGGAGCTGAACATGTCACTATATTTGGAGTAGCCTGTCTGACCGATCACCCGGAAGCCACCTCGGAAGATGACCTGAAACTTGTCAATGAATTGTTTTCGGAGTTCCCGGATCACACCATTACTCTTCCTGTGACAGAATTCATCACTCCTGTTAAAAACCTGTTTGATACCTCACCTCTCCTGTTGGTCGATGATCTGGAGGAAAAGGAACTCGAATTCTTCTTCCCCGGAGAGAGACGACATGCCGAGTACCACAAGGGCAGCCTGTTATCATTCTTCACTGGGAATAATCATGTTGTGCTGCGAGCCAAAGAGTTAATTGTCGACAGGCCGCATGCCAATATAATGCAGGCCAGAGCCGGCTTTTTACCTGACGAAAACATTCTCTCAACAACTTCCTTTGCCTGTGGTGTTTTCAATTCACATATCTCACAGGGAAATACCAATTTCAATGTTCTCCTTTCAATATGCACCAGCCAGTTTAACCTGCCGGCCGATAGCGGACAGAGGATCTTTATTGAAACCGGGGATAAATATTACCTTCTGGGTGTACCATCGGCATTTGAGATGGGACTCAACCACTGCCGCTGGATTTATAAGCATGGAAGCGATTGTTTTGAGGTCCGGACCTGGACATCAAAGAGCTCACCGAGGGTCAACATGGATTTTAAAGTTGTCACCGGCAAAGATGTGAGAATACTGGTCACACATCGCTTCGACGAATTGAACGGGTGGAAGATTGTTCCTGGTAAATTGGCTGGTGAGTATCTTGCCAAACCACTTGATGGCAGCATGATAAAAACAAAATTCCCTTTTGCCCTGTTCAGGATTATCGTCAACAATCAAAAAGAGGGCTTTGCTGCCGGTGGTGATGAGCTGCTTTTTGAAGACAAAAAAAATCACGGTGAAGCTGTTTTTGTACTCGATGTTGAAGAGACAAATAGTTTCTGCATGAGTTTTATCGGCGAGATCTGCGTGCCGGTTCTGGCAGAAGAAATTAAAAATCCTGATCTGCAATTTCGACTCGATTGTGAAGAAGGGTGTAATAATATGCATAAGCAGCTGCTCAACCTTTCTCTCGAAGGAAAGCAAACAGATATTGCTGCCATACAGGAGATTATGCCCTGGTTCAGCATGAATGCCCTGATTCATTTCCTTACTCCCTACGGACTTGAGCAATTCAGCGGGGCAGCCTGGGGGACGCGCGACATTTCACAGGGTCCTTTTGACCTGATGCTCTGCATGGAAAAGTATACAGAAGCCAGGCAGGTTCTTCGCATAATATTCTCAAATCAGAACCCCGATGGCGGATGGCCGCAGTGGTGGATGTTCGACAGTTATACAAACATAAGGGCTAACGAATCTCATGCAGATATCTACTACTGGTGCCTGATTGCCCTGAGCAACTATATCAAAGTTACCGGTGACCTCAGTATCCTCGATGATGTGCTCCCCTATTATCATGAACAGGGCTTTGTTCATTCAGAGAAGAAAGCCCTTTCCGAACATGTCGAAAGGCTCATAAAAATGATTACCGCTTCATTTATTCCGGGAACAGCCCTGGTTCCTTTTGGCGGTGGCGACTGGAATGACTCACTTCAGCCTGTCAGCAGCGAACTGGCACGCAGGATGATCTCAAGCTGGACCGTGGAAATGAATTACCAGGCATTCAATCAGTTCAGTATTGTGTACGAAATGATCGGGAATGACCAAAAGGCTGCTGAACTGAAAAGCATCTGTGACAGGATTAGAGACGATTTAAATACCCATCTCGTCAGCAATGGCATTGTTGCCGGATACGGACTTCTTGAGGGAGATGGCAGCATAAGTGTGATGCTTCACCCCAGTGATAAAAATACAGGGATCCATTACAGTCTTCTCCCGATGAACAGGGGAGTAATAAGCGGAATCTTTACCAGAGAACAGGCTGAAAATCATCAGACTGTTATTGATCATCATCTTAAAGGGCCCGATGGTTCACGCCTGATGGACCGTCCACTTAAATATAACGGAGGAATTCAGAAAATTTTTCAGAGGGCAGAGAGCAGTACCTATTTTGGCCGTGAAATCGGACTGATGTATATGCACGAACATATCCGTTATGCGGAATCGCAGGCCATTCTCGGCAGAGCGGAATCATTTATTCAGGCTCTGCGTCAGGCTATTCCGGTGGCATATCGCGATATTGTGCCATGTGGCGATCTGCGCCAGGCAAATTGTTACTATAGCAGCTCCGATGTTGCTTTCAGAAACCGTTATGAAGCAGACGACCTTTATGATGAAATAAAGAGCGGGGAGATAAGGCTAAGGGGAGGATGGCGTGTTTATTCAAGCGGACCGGGGATTTTTGTAAGCCTGATTGTTACGCGTCTCATCGGAATACGTACTGAATTCGGAAATACGATACTCGATCCGGTCCTGCCAAAATCTCTTGATGGTTTTTCAGCCAGGATCAGCTATTTGGGATATCCCCTGAAATTAACCTATTTGGTGAAAAAAGAGAGTTATTGCCCAAAGAATATCAGGATTAACAGTAAAAATATTGAATATTCAACCGAGCCTTTCAAATACAGGGAAGGAGGAGCCATAATTTCCACTGAGAGGTTTTTATCGTCACTTAACAGGCAGGACAACTTAATAGAAATAGAACTGTAAATCAATTAACACCGGAATGGCTTCTGTGTCTGGATTCTTTTCCTTTGAGTCTCTTTGGGTTTAAATAATTAAAAACCATTTTACCTTCTTTTTATTTTTAATTTTGGGCTTAATGAAAGGAAGTAATTATCCCTAATGGCACAAATCAGAAGAAAAAGAATTCCCGGATGGGCGAAGTTGCGCATGCTCTTATTTTTGGCGGCTTTCGTAATCCCCTCTTTACTCGGGGCCCAGAGCTTCGAGCTTCTCAACTTTATCTCCGGTAATATCCCCGTCTACAACCAAAACTGGGATATAGGTCAGGATCCCTTAACCGGCTATATCTATTTTGCCAATTCGGAGGGACTGGTTGAATATAACGGGATCAGCTCCAAAATATACAGGATGCCATTCCGGCAGGGACTCCGTTCTGTGTATGTTAACTCTTCAGGAAAAATATTCACAGGCTCATTTGAAGAATTCGGATACTGGCAGAAAAATGATGAAAAAGGTCTTGTTTACCAATCACTTACACAAAATGTAAAAATTCCCAAGAATGACGAGATCTGGAATATTTTCGGGGATAATGGCACTATATATTTCCAGTCGTTCACAACAATTTACAAATACGAACCTACAGGTGTAATTCCCATTACAGCCCCGGCAACAATGCTCTTTATGTTCAGGGCAGGTGACAATTTTATTGTGCAGGGACTCGGACAGGGACTTTTTCTGTTCAACGGCTCCTCTTTCAGCTTCATTAACCACAGCGAAAAATTCAGCTCCCTGAAGGTCCATTCAATCGTACCAATGCCCCATGGTGTTTTCTGGATCTGCACCGCTAATGACGGGATATATGTTTACGACGGAAGATCATTTGAATATCAGAAAAGTGAAATTTCAGAGTTTTTAAAAGCTGAGACCTGCAACGCCTCGGTTTCCATAAGTGATTCCGTGATTGTTTTCGGAACAATTTCACGAGGGATTGTCTTTTGTGATAAAAATGGTAAAATAGGTAAGTCATTTAATTATTCTAACGGTCTTAATAACAACACAGTACTTTCTCTTTACAAAGATTCGGGATACGGACTCTGGGCCGGGCTTGATGACGGGGTTGATTTCATTAATCTTGGCTCGCCATCGACCGTTTATGAAAACAGAACCGGTACCCTTGGCACGATCTATTCGGTTATACGCAAGGATTCAAGTCTTTACCTTGGAACTAATCACGGTCTTTTTGTTTCACAAATCAGGAAGATTCAGGGAACTTATAGCTTCCCTTCCCTGCATATGATCCCAAATACTCAGGGACAGGTCTGGAAGCTTGCAGAATTTGACGGAGAGATACTCTGCGGACACAACGAAGGAACTTTTCTGCAGGAGGGAAACGCCTTCCGCCGGATATCCGATATAACAGGCGGATGGTCAATGAAACGTTACAATGATAATATCATCGAGGGCACTTATACGGGGCTGGTTATTCTGGGAAAGGATGCCGGAGGAAAATGGACTTTCAGAAACCGGGTCAAGGCTTACCCTGAACCAACCCGCTATGTCGAGGTTGATTATCAGGGTTATGTCTGGGCTGTTCATCCCCAAAAGGGTATCGACCGTCTCGAGCTTAATGAGCAGATGGACTCTGTCCTCAGTGTTCTTCATTTCAATTCAATAGCCGACTCTCCGGGTAAGATCTCGGTATCACAGATAAATAACCAGGTTGTCTTTATGACCTCCGAAAATATCTATTCCTTTGATTACGAGAGGAAGAGCTTCGTCCCTGTCAGGGCTCTCGAAGCCGGACTCGGAGAATATATTGGGGCAAGCCAGATTATCAACTACCAGAAAAACATCTATTGGTTTATTCTGGGCGACAGGATCGCCCTGTTTGAGATCTCAAAAGAGCTCGGGGCGCACAAAATCCGTGAATTTTATCATAAATATGCTGATCTGCCCGGACGGGAAGAACAGATAGTCCCGCTCGACCAAAACACTCTTCTTATTCCTACAAGGCAGGCTTTTACCCTCTTCAATATTAATAGCCTCAACAATACAAAAGGCCCTTATTCACTGATTATCAGTCGTATGATATTCAGCAGTAAATACAGAAGCAGCAGTTTTGTTCCCGACTCTAAAACCATTCCTTCGATCCGGAACAGTGAGAATAACCTTACCGTCTATCTGGCTGATCCTTCAATGCCTGACAACGAAAACCAGGAATATCTTTACAGGATACAGGAACTCGGCGATAACTGGCACCTTACAACACTCGATAACTTTTCATTTCTGAACCTCGATTTCGGTCATTATACCCTTCAGGTCAAAACCCTTACCGGCGATGAATCTGCAGAGACAGAGTTTAACATTAAAAGACCCGTTTACCTCAGTACTGCCGTCATCCTGCTGTATCTTTGTGCTGTTGCAGCACTTGCTGTTCTGATTTTAAGACTCTTCCGGCTTTCGCTCGACCGCCACAGGAAAATGATTGAGTATGAAGTGGGAAAGAGCCGTCTCGAAAGTGAACTCGACTACAAGAGTTATGAGCTCATGTTAACCATGCGATACCTGATCAGGAAAACTGATATCCTCAGGCAGCTTCATGAAAAGCTCGATGCACTTAAAGAATACTCTTCAAAATTTCCTGTGAAATATATCAGGGAGATGGAAACTATTATTGATAACGGTCTCGATTCACAAACGGAAGAGTGGCAGAATGTTATGAAGAATCTCAAACTCTCGCAGGAGGGATTTTTCAGAAAGCTGAAGGAGAAATACCCTTCTCTTACACCAAACGATTTGAGGCTCTGCTCCTACCTTAGGATGAACTTTACAACCAAAGAGATAGCCAATCTTATTAATATCTCAAGCCGTGCAGTTGAGATAGGCAGGTACCGTTTAAGGCGAAAGATGAATCTCGGACACGATGTGAACCTTACCGAATTCCTGATAAAAGAGGCCGAAGCCATTTGACTCTTTAAAGAGATCGCCTTATAATGTATAGGCAAAACCTATGTTCCACCTGAAGCCCGGCCAAGGGACAATATTGCTTTGCAGGGCCTGTGTTGCCTGAATGTAAAGGGTGAAGGGCACATTCCTTAACGAAGCCGATATCTTTGGAGAAACAAATAAACCATCGTTGTTGCCGTCATAATTAATGTAGAACAGCATCATATTGGCAGCAAGCAATCCTTTATTTCCAAGTGCTATTTCCGATTTATCTGCAACAAGATCAATAAAATGACCTCTGAGGGTTCCCCTTTCCTGTCCGTTATCATTCCAATAGTCGAGGGTAAGCGAAGAGGTTGGCGTTAATTTCCAGGTTCCTGCCAGTGACAATGCAAAATAACGCTCTGCCTTCAGAAGCGTTTCGTTGCTAATAGTGGAACCTGCGCAGAATGTACTGATATTTAATCCTGTCTTTAATTCGAACTTTGGTCTGACTACGATTCTATAATGTAACCAGTTATCAATATACCAGGGCTTTAATTCAAGGCTATAGGCAAGTGTGGGATCGTAACTGAATCTTCCTTTTGTAAGATTCACCGATGCGACCAGGGCCGGTTTCCCAAGCGAAAATGCAGGAATTGAAGCAATTCCATTTGAGTTAAAGCTGAATGATGCATCCACCTTTAGCTTTTTTGCTGAAGTGTCGGCCTTCGTCTGAGAAAAAGCAGAAGTTGCTGTAATGATCATTATTAAGAATAGAATCGGTCGCAGATTCTCAACGAATTTTGTGATTGTACAAGGCATATCAGGTTTTTTAGTTGCTTAAAGTAAGCGAATTTTTTGAGCATTCATTGTTCATCAATATGAATCCATAAAATTTCTGCCGGTATAAAAATGAACTTAATATGAGTTATCTTTACTCCAAATACTAATTGAGAGGAAGATTATAAGTTATTTTCTCTGCAAACAGATCGACGCGAAATTGGGGAAAGGAGTATTATGGAACAGAGGGAAGGACATGTGAGGAATCATAGAAACTCCGGTAAGAAAACGCTAAAGTCAGTATTAAAATCATTGGAAGGATTTTTATTTAATTATAGTCTTGTCCTTATCGGTATTATGTTAATTGTTGCTGGTGCTATTTACTGGTTCTTTTCAGGAAAGGCTAACGTATACCTTGCAAAATATGATATCATTCATAATCATGTAAATTATGCCGGACTGGTATCTTCCCCATTTTTCCTGCCCCTTATTCTGATCTGGTTCGTTTTAACGGTCTCAGGTCTGGCTGTTTTCAAACCACGATTTCATCGCAAGATATCTTCGAGGCTTTGGGATTCTCTTTCCTATACCGCCGGTCTGATTCTCCTAATCCTTTCATCTATAATGATCTGGTTTACTGGTCTAAAGCCAATATACCCTGTTTGTTTTTTTGGGACCTTTCTTGTTCTGACTGTTTTAGCTGTTCTGAATGAAAGATTTGATTTTCTTAAGAATAAGAGACCTTTTCTATATCTGCTTTGTATTTGCGGGGCTTTCCTGTCTCCATTTCTGCTCACCACTCATTTTTTAATAATACTGGCAGGCTCCCTTTCTGTGGCAACACTGATTAACTCCTATATGATTCGCTCGAGAAAAAGCCTTATAATTTCACAGGCTTTTTTCTACATAATGACAGCTCTCTTCATTTATGAAATGGCGTTTCTATTTAAAGATCTGGTAAATATGGACCAGGGCGATGAGATTTACCCTCTTCATATTCTCTTGTCTTTCACTCTTGTTTCTTCAATGTCGTACTTTTATGTGAGACTGAACTCTTATATAGTAGCTAAATATCCCTTCCTCCAACTTAAAAGCCTCTTGCCTGCTGATATTCCTGAACGAATACTTCCGTTTTTGATATATCTGACAATCTTCGTTCTCTTTGATTACCTATTGCTGAATATTATACCGGGTTATCTTCCTAATCTGATTGAAATTGCTTTTATCACGCTTTCCATATTATGGCTTATAAACATTTTTAAGCCTTCCATAAACAGGCCGGCAATAATATTCCGTGCAGCCCTGTCGCTGATAATTATTGCTATCTATCCTTTAGTAATAAATCCTGAAGTAAACAATTACAGGGATCTTCTGTCGGAAGGCCGGGCAGGTTCACTCATCCCCTTTTCGATGCACTATGGCTGCCTGATAGTTATGATGTTATTGCTGCTTCAGACTAATGGGCTGATCAGGAAACTTTATCACGGGACGACCAGTACCAGACATTTTCGCAACCTGATGGTAATCCTGCTTGCTTCCTTCATGATCCTGACTGAATTCGATAACCTTTCGCTCCTGCTTTTCAGCAAATATTTCAGAATGGTACCGCAGGAAATAGCTATTTCAAATAAGCTGTTCCCCTATTCCATTATCCTTCTGTCTATTGCTATTTTTCTCCTCTTCCTTTCATTGAAACGCCATTCTATATTCATGCGAAGAATAGCCTATTCAATTCTTGTTATCTCCATCCTCAAAATATTTTCTCTCGATCTGAAGATTTTGAAAGGAGATACAGCTATTATCCTTTTGATATCAATAGGGATTATTTTGCTTGGCGCATCATTCTTTGCCCGGCGAACTGGTAAAAAAATAAAACATTCCGGCCACAGGACCAAACATAAGTCACATTCAGAAAAAAACAATCTGTCGGCTAATCAGGATTAAAAAATCTTTCCTTACAGAATCAAAGTGCGACTGTGATCCCAAAATCGATGTTTGAGCTGTTATAGCCACTGTTGGGACTCCTGAACCCAGCATTTGAAACATGCCTTAGGCCTGGTCGTACTTCAAACATTATTTTCCCTGTGCTGTAGGCAACTCCAAGGGCAAACACATCCGAAAAGGCAAATCCCTTCGCCATCCTCTCCGTATCAGTGTCTGAGATCATTGGTCCTGTACCAGCCAGGATAAAACAACTGAAATTACTATTGAGGTAGTACCTGACCTGGAAACCAAGGTTTAAAGCATACTCCATAATTGTTTTTGAAGCCATCAGTCTCTTTCTCTCTTCAAGATAGCCTGAACCCCATGATGGTTTTATGAAATATTCATTCAATAACCTGTGGGAGGCAGAATAAACCCCGGGTTCAATCTGGAACTCATAGCTTATTCTGCCTTTTCTCTTCAGAGGGAGATTTAGACTCAACCTGTATCCCTGAACAATATAACTGTAATCAGGACTACTGAAGGGGAACAATGGTTGTTTCCCTGCACCTGATTCAATGCCAAGCCGGGCTGTGCTCTGAGCTTCAGCTGGATTCAACTTAAAGCAACAAAGCAAAATCAGGAATGAGAAGATAAATAAGTCCCTTTTCTTCTTCAATTTACTTTTAATGGATATAATTTAACCGGAGCCTTTTACATTACTTTTTATCACCGGCCCAGGGTACTCTTGGAGAGTGATAATAATTTATCCCAAGTGCTTTGAATTTTTCTCCATGAGCTGCAAGCCTGAGTTTATATTCATCCCAACTTCTCGAAGAAGCGGGGCTCCATCCTATCTCAGCATAACCCGGGAGACGCGGAAAGACCATATATTCTATATCACTCATGGTTTTGATAGTCTCTGACCATAGAGCCGCCTCAACGCCAAGAATGTTTTCCTTAGCCACCCCGGGAATAAGCTTTGCAGGATCCCAGTTGTAGGCAGAGTCTACCTCTATATAAGCTGCCCAGTGCAGACCAGGTGTTGTAGTTGAATCGTATTGCATATCAACATAGGCTTTTACGGCTGGAGACATAAGAATTTTAGATCCCTGTTTGACAGCAAGTTGTGCGTTTTTCACAGAGGCCCAATGCTGTGCATATACTCCGGGTTTCATTTCCGATATTGCAATATCATCCCATCCAATGGCTTTCTTTCCGTGTGAGAGAACTATATCCTGAACTCGTTTTACAAACGGGATATAATCTTCAATTTTTGTGGCATGCGATTCGTCACCCCCGATATGAAGATAAGGACCGGGTGTAAGGGCTGCAAGTTCTCCAACTACATCATCAATGAATTTATAAGTTAATTCCTTGCTTGTACAGAGAGTGCTGAAACCAACCTCTATTCCGGTGTAAAGATCCGGTGCCTTCCCGTTGCAATTAAGTTCGGGGTACGATGAGAGGGCAGCATTGGTATGACCCGGCATATCTATTTCAGGTATTACCGTGATATATCTTTCGGCAGCATATTTGACTATATCGGAATACTGCTCCTGGGTGTAAAACCCGCCCTTATCTCCTCCTACTTCTGTTAAGCCCCCGTGGAGAGTCAGTTGTGGCCACGATTTTATCTCTATCCTCCATCCCTGATCATCTGCAAGATGAAAGTGGAACATATTTATCTTATAATAAGCCAGTTCATCCAATAACCTTTTTACATCATCAACACCAAAAAAGTGTCGTGCGACATCAAGCATGAATCCCCTGTATGCATATTCAGGACTATCAATAATAGTACCTGAAGCGATTTTCCATGGTCCTTCCTGTGTAGTGGCAAGCTCTATTTTTGCCGGAAATAACTGCCGGAATGTTTGTACTCCCCTGAATAACCCTTCGGCACTCGAAGCGGTCAGTTTTACTGTTGCTTTTGTAATTTCGAGTGTATATTCCTCATTTCCGTTTTTTGAATCTTTTGGATCCAGCGAAAGGTATATATTCCCCTGAGGCGCTTCGCTTCCTGCAGTTTTGACAGCTAACTCAAAACCGGTAGCTGGTTTTAGTCTGGCGGCGAGGTAATTCCCAATATGTTGCAATTCTTCAGAATTACCCTGAAGGTAAATTCCGGATCCTTTTTGTAAGGTGAAATAATTCCCTGTTGCAGTAACAGATACCGGCCTGGGAATCAGATTCTCCTTCGAAAGGTCAGATTTTTCTACAGTGCAGGATAATCCTGCCGTCATAATCAAAAACATTGCTGACGCTGCAATTTTTCCTATTGGTTTCATATTTATTATAGCTGGTTATTTATCGCGTTCAAGATATATATTTTATTTTATCCATTTTAAAACAAAGTCTATTATATACTGTTATTCCGTGAGTTAATATCAATAAAATGTCGAAGTATCCGCCACTATCCGAAATGGATTTTTGTCCCGATCCCTTTACTCAGTTCGGACAATGGT
>CAIPJU010000773.1 GCA_903865465.1 uncultured Bacteroidota bacterium | reverse complement strand
TTACAAAACCTCTCAAAACAAGAAGAAATAATGTTGATTTCGAAAGAAAAATTGTTAATAACACCTAATTTTATAGAAACTGATTAGTTACTAAAAAGATATTATCGGGAGATTCTCTGCAGTTTGAAGCTGTGCTGAATAAAAAAGATGGCACCTCAGTCATTTGTAAATTAATGGGTAATCTTCTGAATTTTGAAGGAGAGAAATTTGTCCACTTTGTTCTCAACCATAAGAATGCGGACGCTGGTACGGAAAATGCCTTCGAAACATTATTTGGCCTGATACCCGACATGATTTGTATAGCCTCATCGGATGGTTACTTTAAAAGTCTCAATCCTGCCTGGGAAAAAACCCTCGGTTTTAGCAAGTCCGAGCTGATGTCAGAATCCCTTTTTAATTTTATCCATCCCGACGATCTTCAGCCTACTATTGATGAAGTACAAAAACAAATAAACGGGAAGTCGACAATCAGGTTTGTCAACAGGTACAGGAGCAGGGATGAAGGATATAAATGGCTCGAATGGTATGCTATCCCTTCACCCGATGGCAATCTTCTTTATGCTTCGGCAAGGGATTTTACTGAAAAAAAAATCCAGCAGGAGTTAATAGCCAGAAAGGAACAGGACTACAGAAGCCTTTATGATGACAATCCGCAGGCAATGTTCACTTTCAGAAAAGATGACCTGAGAATCCTTGAAGCAAATCCAGCTGCCCTTCAGCTCTATGGTTATACAAAGGATGAGTTTCTGTCGCTTTCCATCAAAGAGATAAGGCCCGCTGAAGACATCAGAATAATGCACGACACTCTCAGGAACACTGAAGATTCTCTTGGGGCTATCGATGAAATTCGCCACCGGAAGAAGAACGGGGAGATCTTTTGGGTCAACCTTACCTATCATGACCTTATCTACAAGGGAATTAAGTCAAGGCATATAAGTGTAACCGATATAAGCAAGAGGAAGCAGGCAGAAATATTATTACGTACAAGCGAGGAACAGTACCGGTCACTCTTCGAACATATGGGAGAAGGTTATGCCTATTGCCGGATGATATATGAGGATGGACAACCTGTTGACTGGATTTATCTTAAAGTCAATTCAGCTTTTGAAAGGTTAACCGGATTGAAAGATGTTGCCGGGAAACTAGTCACTGAAATAATTCCTGGAATCAGATTTGAAGATAATGAGTTATTTGCCATATACGGAAGGGTAGCCTTAAGCGGGAAACATGAAAAGTTCGAGTTTTATGTCAATGCCATGAAAATGTGGTTTTCAGTTTCAGTTTACAGTACTGAAAAGGATTATTTTGTGGCAATTTTCGACCTAATTACAGTGCGAAAACAGGCTGAAGAAGAGATGAATAAGCTTATCAACCGACTTAATCTTGCCAAATCATCGGCTAACATTGGCATTTGGGAGTGGGACATTAAAAATGACATGCTTGTGTGGGACGAAATGATGTACCGTCTATATGGACAGAAGGACGATCATAAGCAATTGGCTTATGATGTATGGCTCTCTTCCATACATCCTGACGACAGGGCACGTTGTAATAAAGATGTAAATCTGGCGGTAAGTGGCGTAAGGGATTACAATACACAATTCAGGGTTTTCTGGCCCGATAAATCAGTGCATTGGCTTAAAGCTTACGGACAGGTTTTCAGGGATGGGACTGGCAAGCCCGACAGGATGATAGGTGTTAATTTTGATTTTACCGACAGGGTAAATGCCGAGGAGGATTTAATACAACTGAACCTGTCACTCGAAAATAAGGTGGCTGAACGTACTATTCAACTAGAAGCTGCAAGCCGGGCAAAAAGTGAATTCCTTGCAAATATGAGTCATGAAATAAGGACCCCGATGAATGCTATACTGGGCTATTCTGAACTCCTCTCTTCCCTGGTTACCAATAAGACCCAGAAGGATTATCTCGATTCAATCAAGTCGAGCGGAAAGACACTGCTGACCCTGATCAATGATATTCTTGATCTCTCTAAAATTGAAGCCGGCAAACTTGAACTCGAATATTCATATGTAAATACACTGTCATTCTTCTCTGAGTTCGAAAGGATTTTTGCATTTAAGGTCAGGGAAAAAGGGGTTAAGTTCATAACTGAAATTGACAGTAATATACCCGCATTTATCTTCATAGACGAAATGCGATTAAGGCAAGTTCTGTTGAATCTGATCAGTAACTCTGCTAAGTTTACCCAAAAAGGAGAGATCAGAGTCTGTGTACATTCACCTAACAGGCGAACAATTCGTGATGCCTCTAATAATCAGGCTATTGTAACTGATATTTCCATAGAAGTCATTGATACGGGAATTGGAATCCCAAAAGAATTTCACAAGGGAATCTTCTCCTCATTTTATCAGGTTAAAGGTCATCAGTTTTCGGGAGGAACAGGGCTGGGACTGGCAATATCACACACGCTTGTTAAGATAATGAAGGGCAGTATATCCTTCAAGTCCGACAGGGGAGAAGGCTGTACTTTCTATATTACATTGGGAGGTATTGAGTGTCGTGAATTTGGTGATACCGAGTTTCCCAGAGATTCTATTAGACCTGAAATGGTAATTTTCGAGAAGGCAATTCTGATGATTGTTGACGATGTTTACGAGAATCGAAAATTTTTCAAAGATGTACTTAGTCATACTGATTTGATGATTCTTGATTGCACTGGTGGCTATGAGGCGCTCGAAATGCTCCGCCTGACAAAACCTGACCTTATTATTACAGATATTATGATGCCTGAAATGGATGGTTTTGAATTCCTGACAAGAATAAAGGCTGATCCCGGCCTCGCTTCAATTCCCGTTGTTGCTTTTACTGCCGCAGTCATGAAGGAGGAAAAGGACAAAATCAATTCCAATGAATTTGCCGGCCTGCTTTTTAAACCCCTCCAGATTCAGGATCTGTATAGTGAGCTCATGAAAATCCTCCCCTATCATCTGGGCAAAGAACAATTACCTGTAAGGCTGATTGAGAATTCATTTATAGCTTCAGAAATAAAAGATATTAATGGGTTGGTCTCCTCACTTGAGGGAGATCTGTTCATCCTCTGGAAAACCTTCGAAACCAGACAACCATTAGGTGAAATAAAAAAATTCGGTAATTTAATAACAGAGCTCGGAATTAAGCATAATTGCCGCCCTGTTGAATTGTATGGCAGCGAAATAGTAAGAGATGTAAATAGCTTTTATATCGAAAATATCCTTAAGCTCCTGAAAGAGTTCCCTGTAATTATTGAGAACCTTAAAAGAATTTGATTTGGTCATTCAAACCAATTTACTATCAGGATATTACAACATTTAAACAAATTGTGCATCAAAATAAAATATCGACAGTCTTTAAGGAAAAAGAGTCATGATACTTCAAAATGAAGATAGTATCGAGAAATTCATCCGTGAGAACAGGGACAAATTTGCTGCCCATACTCC
>CAIPJU010000772.1 GCA_903865465.1 uncultured Bacteroidota bacterium | reverse complement strand
TACTGACAAAAATATTCTGGAGTTTAAACCTAATATTTTGTGTTCAGCTTCAGCAAATCTATAAAATTTTATTTTAAATGTACAGAATACATTTTAAAATAATTAGTGAAAAAAACTTAATGCCCAGAAGTGGGAAAAAGAAGGTTCTGACTAAGATAAAAATCAGAACCTGAGGGTAAAGTTAATTTAATTTGCTACTGCCATTCCTTCAATGACTGCTGAATGAACCCGATAATCTTCTGGTTTTCACTCTTTCCGTTGCCGGTAACAAAAAATGGTTCCCCAAAACGGAAATGGATCGGCTTCCCGGCATCGATCGGACCAAGTTCCTTAACTGTTTTTCCATTTCCCCAGAAATCAGTTCTGATGGCTACCGGAACAACTTCTACACCAGCCTTTTTTGCCAGTTTCACTCCAAGTGAGTTGAACTCTTCAGGCTTGAATTCAAGGCTGCGGGTACTTTGCGGAAAAATAATCAGTGATATACCTTTTGAGAAGAGTTCCATTCCTCCGTTCATGACAGCTTCAAAGTCCTTTCGCGGGTCAGTGCGCCCTACAACGATTGGATTACGCGACTTCATCACATCGCGAAACAGCGGATGTTGAACGAGACTCTCTTTTACTACAAATGTGCTCTCACGGTGGGGAGCAACTAAACATGGCATGATCATTGTCTCGAGGGTACTCATGTGGTTACTTATAAAGAGCAGAGGGCCTTTTGGTTTAACAATATTCTCCATACCGGTAATGTGAAACTTTCCTCCTGCTTTCTCGATAAACTTAAAAATTTCGAATGAGGAATCTGACCATGCCTTAGTATCATACTCTTTTCTCAGGGCCTGGCTCCTTGTACTCAGAACAACACCAGCATACTTTAGTGTGAAATATAGTCTGCTGTTGTAGATCAATCTGTCGCGAAGTGATGGATAATCATTAACTGGAGTATGATAATCGTATGAATCGAAATAACCTACCTTCATAATTACAGTGTTAAACAGAATACTTAATTTTGTTTTTTGGCCTTTGTAAAGTTAAAACACATTTCTGAGATTTAAAACCAGCATCATCAAGGGGAGGCTATTAGTTGATTCCACTGCTTTTTTCGATTTACTTCACCAAATCCTTATGCCAAGTATTCATGATTTTATTGTATTTTGTTGAATCGTAGCAGAAAACAAAAAACCCGGCTAATATGAAACCGATACTTTTAATCTTATTGCTCATCACTGCGGCTGTGACTACAAATGGTTCTGATCCTTACAAGGGAGAAAAATGTATTGTCAGATCTGAATTCATATTTGACGGAAAGGATGTTCCCTTTCCCAGTTGTCATGCCTCGACACTGATAGAAACAGGCAATGGTCTTCTGGCTGCCTGGTTTGGTGGTACTGAAGAAAAAAATCCTGATGTAGGAATATGGATCAGCCATTTTTCAGGTGGAGAATGGTCGAAGCCAGTCGAAGTCGCAAATGGCATCCAGCATGCAGCCAAAAGGTATCCCTGCTGGAATCCTGTATTGTACAAGGCAGGAAATGAAATACTTCTGTTTTACAAAGTTGGCCCTTCTCCAAGGGAGTGGTGGGGTGAAATGAAGAGCTCGTCGGATAATGGAAAAACATGGTCACAGTCAAACCGGCTTCCTGAAGATATCACAGGACCTGTTAAAGACAAACCTGTCTTGTTGAACAATCATGAGCTTCTGTGTCCTTCGAGCAGTGAAAATGACGGCTGGAGAGTACATATGGAATTTACCTCTGACAAAGGCCTGACCTGGGAAAGGACTCCCGATCTTAACGAAAAGAGTACCAGGGTTATTCAGCCAACAATTCTGATTCATAAAAATAATGAACTTCAGATGTTATGCAGGAGCAGCTCATTGTTCATAATGACTTCATTCTCCACCGATTATGGCCGAAAGTGGAGCAATCTTGAACAGACTTCTCTTCCCAACCCAAATTCAGGAATAGATGTAGTAAGCATGAAGGACGGAAGATTCCTGCTGGTTTACAACCACCTCTCGAAAGATCGCAATATTCTAAATGTTGCTATTTCGAAGGACGGTCTTGAATGGAAAGCAGCAGCGCTTCTGGAAAATGATCCGGGCGATTCGGAATATTCATATCCTGCAGTGATACAAACGTCTGACGGTCTTGTACATATTACCTATACATGGAACAGGAAGAAGATAAAACATGTGGTTATCGATCCTGACAGGATTGAAGCCAGAACTATACTCATCGGAGTATGGCCCGAAAACTAATTATTCATATAAATTAAGAAGCTTTTCGCGGTTATCCTTGTATAGCTGAACGCTCTCCATCACAATCTCATAAGCCTCTTCGTGTCCCAGGAAACGTTCGACTATGACGTTTTTATGTTCAAGCATCTTATAATCCTCAAAGAAACGCCTGAGTTCAACCAGTGTATGCGGAGGGAGTTCCGAGATGTCGTTCATATAATTAACGACATGTCGTGCCGTGCAACTGAAATAATCTTATTATCTCGTTCATCGCCATCGACCATCTCCATAACTCCGATAACCTTAGCCTCGATCAGGCTACGTGCAAAAACATCAATGGAACAAATCACCAGGATGTCGAGCGGGTCTTTATCATCGCAATAAGTCTGAGGTATAAAACCGTAGTTGGCCGGATAATGAACCGAGGAAAAGAGTACACGGTCAAGCCTTAAGAGGCCCGATGCTTTATCAAGTTCATACTTTCCTTTAGATCCTTTTGGTATTTCAATGATACCATTTACGAACTGTGGCAAATCCTCCCCCGGACGAATTCCATGCCATGGATGTCTGTTATCTTTCATAATACCTTAAATATACGTATTACTTTCAGATTAATAGTTTATGACGTGAATTATCTGCCGAAAAAAGGAATTATAAGAAGTCCGACGGAGAGGCCTGCCAAAATAACAACTGCACTCCAGCCGATTATATTCTGATAGGGCTTATTCACGTATGCTCCCATGATCTTTTTATTGTTAATCAGAAGGATCATGCTCACAAGAACCACAGGCAGCAGAATTCCGTTAATGACCTGCGACCATATTGATATTTTAATCAGCGGAGCATTTGGAATCAGGATAATAATTGCCGAAACAATAAGGATTCCTGTATAGAGGGTATAGAATTCTTTAGCTTCATCCCATTTCTTGTCGATACCTGCTTCAAAACCAAAAGCTTCTGAGATATAGTATGCCGTTGCCAGAGGTAAAATAGTTGCCGAGAAGACCGAGGCGACAAAAAGACCAAATGCAAAAACCTGAGAAGCCAGTTTCCCGGCGAGAGGTTTAAGAGCCAGGGCAGCATCTTTCGCTTCATTGATCTGAATACCGTTAGGATGCAGGGTTGACCCGCAGGCTACCATTATAAAGAAAGCTACAACAATGGTAATAACACAGCCCACTGCAATATCGACAAGGGTATACTTGTAATTCTTCATCTTCAGTCCCTTTTCGATGACAGTCGATTGCATGTAGAACTGCATCCATGGAGCAATGGTTGTTCCAACGAGAGCAATAATCATTGCCAGGCTCTGGGTAGTTGTTTCGATATGAGGGTGAATAATTGCATGTCCTATTTCATCCCAATGAGGATGACTCATCAGAGCAGAAACGACGTACGTCAGAAGTGACACACTGAATATCAGAAATATACGTTCTGCAGTCTGGTAAGTACCCTTAACCACCAGGAACCAGACAAAAACTGCCGCAATAGGTACAGAGATATATTTGCTTATGCCAAAAATCTCAAGGCTTCCTGCTACCCCTGCGAATTCAGTAGTAGTATTGCCTATGTTTGAAAGCAACAGTCCAACAAAAATGAAAAATGTAATTTTCATTCCTGCATTTTCGCGGATAAGATCAGATAAGCCTTTACCGGTAACAATACCCATACGTGCATTCATCTCCTGAATAACAAGAAGAACTATCAGCGATGGAATAAGAGTCCATATCAGGCCATAACCATAAATTGCTCCTGCTACGGAGTAAGTTGTTATACCACCCGCGTCGTTATCGACACTACCGGTAATGATTCCCGGGCCAAGAATTGCAAAGAAAATTGCAAGCTTCCTGAGGAAATTTGATTCCTTAAGTTTTGCCATGAACATAACCTGAGTCTTTTATCTTTTATTAGTCCTTCTTTTATTCATTAGATCGTCGACAACGTCGTCGACAACTACCATACCCTGCAGCTGATTATTTTCATCAACTACAGGAACGGCAAGCAGGTTATATTTTGAAATTAATTCCGCAATATCATCAACCT
Organism: uncultured Bacteroidota bacterium; assembly: GCA_903865465.1. Taxonomy (GTDB): domain Bacteria; phylum Bacteroidota; class Bacteroidia; order Bacteroidales; family VadinHA17; genus LD21. The sequence continues at coordinate 1,310 of CAIPJU010000772.1, read as the reverse complement.
TCTGATAATCATACAGAAACACAGGTTCAGACTTCATAATCATCTCCACTGTTGTTTCAGGTGCTGCCACAACCAGATCACGGAGATTGAATGTTCCTATAAGTTCATCATTCGACTCAGTAACGAACATGCTGTAGAGTTCAGCAGCTTCAGGCTTTTTAAGACGCAACTCCTCAATCACCAAAAAGGCAGTTATTTCAGGCTTGAAAGAAAGTATATCTGTTGTCATCAGGCTTCCTGCCGAATTATCAGGGTATTCAAGAAGTTCCCTAACTTCCTGCGATGATTCAGTATCCATTTCATTAAGGAGTAGTTCAGCCTTCTCATCCTCAAGTTCATCGAGGATGTCAGCAACTTCGTCGGCAGGCATCTTTTCGAGAACATCGGCAGCCTTATTAACCGGGAGGTTTTCAACAATATGAATCTGGGCATGAGTCTCGAGTTCTTCCAGTACGTCGGCAGCTTTTTCGTCGTCGAGAGCTGAAAAGACATTCATACTCGATTTTTTCCCAAGATCCTCAAGTATATCAGCCAGATCGGATGGATGGAGGGTATGAAGCTTCGCCAGACTTTTTGAGAGCCTGATATTGAAATTTGTATAGTCAATAGCCTGAACATCATCCCAGAGAATAAACTTCGCAGGAATATTTATCTGAAACAGGGATAGCAGCTTTTTAATAGGCATCGAAATCCCGATACGCCGCAGGAGGCCTTCTATTCCAATATCAACAGCGATTGCAAATGTTCCCGTAGGAAGGGTAACCAGACGAACATCATTGACTCTTACAAGCTTGCGACCGTTAAGATCAACAATTTGTTTGTCAAGAATATTTTCAACTAGGAACAGACCATTTTCAACATCTTCGGTCGAGAGCTCTTCGAGGTTCGAACATGTAACGTTTGGTATTTCGCGTACTTTTATAACCCTGAAACTCCTGAAGGAATAGATTTTTGTCTCCTTCTTAATTTTGAGTTTTACACCAGTTATAAGTTGTGAGTTAGGATCATTTGATCCGGATGGAACAGCATTTATCAGAAGATCTTTAATGATACCAATGGCATCGCCATCAGCTCCATATGCTTCCTTTCCGATTATTGTGCTTAAATAAAACGTTGTTAGTGAAGTCATAGCCTCCTCCTTTCTATGTCCGGTACAGGAGGATACGCCATGTATAAGAGGCTGCCCTTCTATACCAGAAGATTGATTACTGAATACTTCTTATTCGCAGGGTCGTCATCCATTGCGTTCACAAATTTGATTCGGTGACAAAAGTAAATTTCAGATTAATATATTCCAAATAAAATATGAT
>CAIPJU010000771.1 GCA_903865465.1 uncultured Bacteroidota bacterium | reverse complement strand
TGAATCGGTAAGAGTTGTTTATTAAGGAACCGCCGTATACGAGAACCGTACGTACGGTGGTGTGAGAGGTCGGAAAATAAAGTAGGAGGAAAACTACTTTATTTTCCTCCTACTCGATTTTTAAAATTCAGGTATACAAAAACCTCTTTATCTTCATCGTTGCAGTCTTCTGGAAAGGAACAGGTTGTAAGACTACCTCCTGGATCTTGCTGAATTTGTTAACATGAGTGTTTACATATTCCTGCAGCTCGCTAAGAAGTTCATTCTCTTTTAATTCAAGCTGTTTTGTGACATCATGTTTCAGGTCGTGATATTTCTTTTCAAGCTCCTCCTTGTTAAGGTGGTATTTCTTTTCAAGATCTTCAATGTTGAAATGAACCAGGGCGACCAGTTTGCCTTTCTTCTGAATTACAAGCGATTCTACAACGAAACGGAAGTTGTTAATTACCGATTCAATCTCTTCAGGATATATATTTTCTCCGCTTGCACCAAGAATCATATTTTTGAGTCGTCCCTTAATATAGAGATTATTCTTTCGGTCAAATCTGCCGAGGTCCCCGGTTTTGAACCAGCCGTCACTGGTAAGGACTTCACTGGTCATTTCGGGTTCCCTGTAGTAACCTCTCATTACGTTTGGACCTTTTGCCCAGATTTCACCTTCCCCTGATCGCCTGTCGGGATTATTAATCTTGAGTTCAATCCCTTCAATTGATGGACCTGTAGAATCAAAAACTGATTTTTGAGGATTGGCACCTGCCAGAAGTGGTGCTGTCTCGGTTAATCCATAACCGATAGCATAGGGAAAGCTGGCATCAATGAGAAATTTCTCTACCGACTTGTTTAGCTTAGCGCCACCGATTCCAAAGAATTTGAGCCTCCCTCCGAATGTGGCCTTAAGTTTCTTACCGGCTGCTTTATTGAGGAGCTTCCTGAAAGGAGATATTTTATAAAGAATGTTAAGCAAAAAATTATCCCTGAATGTGGGCAAAATTTTATTAAAATATATTTTTTCGATGATAAGAGGAACCGTGAGCATCACCGTGGGCCTGACCTCAGCAAGTGCAGGAATAAGAACCGACGGGGTAGGTGGTTTCCGGAGATAATAAACGCAGGCTCCGCTAATCATTGGAAGAATAAGACCAAGGGTATTTTCATAGGTATGCGACAGGGGAAGTACTGAAAGAAAACAGTCAGTATGATCCATCGGCTGAATTACCTGACCTTTAAGAGCATTGAAGGTAATATTCTTATGAGTGAGCATCACCCCTTTTGAACGGCCAGTTGTGCCTGATGTATAAATAATCGACGCAAGGTCATCTTCCTCTACTTCATAGCTTCCCAAAGGTAAAGCTTCACGATTATATTCAAGGGCTTTGCCTGCTGAATAATAAAATGAAAAATCATCAATCAAAATGATATTTCTTAGCTCTTCAGATTTATAGCCTTCGATTCTTGATAATAACGGAGTGGAGATAAAAAGAACTTTAGCACCTGAATGTTCAAGCACATTGCTTACCTCGGTAACTGAAAAATCGGGAAGAACGGGAACTACCACTGCCCCCATGAAAGTAGTGGCAAAATAAACAACTCCCCAGTTTGGCATATTTGTACTCAGAAGTGCCACCCTGTCGCCGGGCTGAATGCCATTAGCTTCCAGGAAGGCTGTTACTGAGCATATTTCACTATTTACCTCCCTGTAACTTTTTGGGCTTTCCCCAACAAATGCAAAAGCATTACAGTCACCGTGAATTCTTAGAGTCTCGCTGAACATCGCAGGGAAAGTCAGCTTTAAAGGTTTTTCTTCCATCCCCCTTAAGTTTATACCTGATAATCACTGCAAAGTTACTGATTATTTGAAATAATCGACCTAAAACCGTAAATATTAACCGCTAAGAAAAAACCACTCTCTGTTTTTAAACCTTTATCCTTCTTAATGGTTAATTTAGCAACCAATATTTAACAGCTCTTCTATGTCTACTATTGTCAGAGTTACAAAAGAATTTTCGTTTGAGATGGCCCATGTTCTCTGGAATTATGACGGGCCATGCAGAAATGTACACGGACATTCCTACCGGCTTTTTGTCACAATTACCGGGATACCGGTCAATGATCCTGAAAATCCCAAGAATGGAATGGTAATGGATTTTACTGATCTTAAAAAAATAGTCAGGAGAGAGATTGTTGAAGTGTTCGACCACGCCGTTGTTGTTAACAGCCGTTTCGGAAAAGAAAAAACGGCTTTGTTCTCCGAGCTGTTCGGCAATACTGTTCTGGTTGATTACCAGCCTACATGTGAAAACCTTGTTTCGGACTTTGCAATGAAAATTACATCATGCCTTCCTGCGGGAATCAGACTTCACAATCTTAAGCTTCATGAAACCGCTACATCCTTTGCCGAATGGTTCGCAGATGATAATTCAGCCTGTTAGGTGATCCAAACAAAAATTAAATCCAGCCAGCCAAGCCATGATCGAAAATAACGAAAAAAAACTTTTCCTTCTCGATGCTTATGCCCTTATCTTCAGGGCCTATTATGCTTTCATAAAAAACCCCAGGATAAGCTCTAAAGGACTCAATACCTCTGCAGTATTCGGTTTTCTCCTTGCCCTTGAGGAGGTACTTCAAAAGAGGAAACCAACTCATATTGCTGTCGTCTTTGATACCCCCACCCCGACTTTCAGGCATGAAATGTTTGAGGCTTACAAGGCAAACCGTGACGAAACCCCTGAAGGTATTAAAACAGCAGTGCCTTATATAAAACGACTCCTGGAAGCATACAGGATTCCTGTAATCGATTTTCCCGGATTTGAAGCCGACGATGTGATCGGTACTCTTGCCAGAATGGCATCAGAAAGAGACTTTGTAACTTACATGATGACACCCGATAAGGACTATGCTCAGCTCGTCTCCGATAATGTATTCATGCTTAAGCCTTCCAGAAGCGGTAATGAATCGATAATATGGGGAGTTGATGATATTAAACGTGAATTCTCCGTTGATCGTCCTGAACAGGTAATTGATGTTCTGGCACTTATGGGCGATACTGCAGATAATGTTCCCGGAGCTCCAGGGGTAGGCCCTAAAACTGCAATGAAGCTGGTGGCGGAATATGGAAGCGTCGAAGAGGTCTTCAGAAATTCCGGGAAACTTAAAGGCAAACTCCAGGAGATAATTGAAAACAACCGTGAGCAAATCGAACTATCTAAGAGACTGGTTACCATTGAACAGTATGTACCTGTTGAGTTTGATGAAGAAGCACTGATTATCGAAACGCCTGATGTTGCAAAACTTAAGGTTCTGTTCGATGAACTAGAATTCAGAACAATAGCTGCAAAAATTATTTCAGATATTGAAAAAGCTGCAAAAACTGAAAAGTCACCCGAGCTTGAAATGATGGCTGAACCCCCAAAGGCAAACACTCAGGGTTCTCTATTTGGCGATGAGGCAGTCGGGATGGTAGTTAAGAGATCCTCCATCGAAGATACGGAACACAACTATGTCCATGTAACTGAAAATGATGCGATTATGATGCTTGTAGAAACACTCTCCTCATTAGAGGAATTCTGTTTCGACACGGAAACAACTAGCATTAATCCTCTCGATTCGGAAATTGTGGCTATCTCCTTTTCATGGCAGAAGGGTTTGGGATTCCTGATCTCCTTTCCCGAGTCCCAGCTGCAGACAAAAGAGATTCTTGAACTCCTGAGGCCCGTTATGGAGAATTCAGCCATCAGAAAGATTGGCCAGAATATTAAATTCGATATCCAGGTTCTGGCAAATTACGGAATTGAAGTAAATGGAGTCCTTTTCGATACAATGATAGCCCATTACCTGCTTGAGCCAGATATGAGGCATAATATGAATATCCTTTCAGAGACATTTCTTTCATATAACCCGGTTCACATAGAATCGCTTATCGGCGACAAGGGTGTAAACCAGAAAAACATGCGTTCAGTTCCTTTAGATAAGCTGAAAGAATATGCTGTAGAAGACGCTGATGTGACAATGCAGCTCAAGAATATTTTTGAACCACGGTTAATAGCCGAAGGCCTTCAAAATCTCTCCGAAACCATAGAGATGCCTCTTATACCGGTACTTGCTGAAATTGAACGGTGTGGCGTAAAACTTAACCGTGATGATCTGAAATTAATAACTGTGACCTTACGTGATGATATTATAACTCTCGAAAAGGAGATCTACGATCTGGCAGGCACAGAGTTTAATATCTCGTCGCCGAAGCAGCTTGGCGATATCCTCTTCATCAGGCTTAAGCTTGATGAAAAGGCAAGGGTCACCAAGACAAAACAGTTTGTTACCAATGAAGAGATCCTTCAGCGTCTTGCCCATAAACATCCGATTATCGACAAGGTCTTGGAATACAGGGGACTCAAGAAGCTCCTTTCAACCTATGTGGAAGCCCTGCCACTTCTGATCGACAGGAATACAGGAAGGATTCATACCTCATTCAATCAGGCCGTGGCGGCAACGGGAAGGCTAAGTTCGAATAATCCCAACCTTCAGAATATCCCTGTCAGGGATGCAAGAGGAAGGGAAATCAGAAAGGCCTTTGTTGCAGAAGAGGGCTCAGTTTTCCTCTCAGCCGACTATTCACAGATCGAACTGCGGCTAATGGCTCACCTGAGCAAGGATAAAAGTATGATCGCTGATTTTATGTCGGGTAATGATATTCATGCTGCTACCGCCTCCAAGATATTTGGCGTTGAAATTAAGGATGTAACTCGTGAGATGAGAAGCAGGGCAAAGACAGCAAATTTTGGAATAATATACGGCATCTCATCTTTTGGTCTTTCGGAGAGGCTTAATATCGGAAGGAAGGAGGCAAAGGATCTTATTGACGGATACTTCAGCTCCTACCCCAGGGTAAAGGCCTATATGGACGAAAGCATCAGTAAGGCCAGAGAGGCGGGTTATGTTACAACCATGTTCGGCAGGAAACGATATCTGCCTGATATCCAGTCAAGAAATCAGGTTGTTCGGGGAAATGCTGAAAGAAACGCTATCAATGCTCCGATTCAGGGAAGTGCCGCCGATATTATAAAAGTTGCCATGATTCGTATACATGAGCATATGAAATCTGAAAAGTATCAATCAAAGATGATTCTTCAGGTGCATGACGAACTCATCTTTGAAGCTGAGCTCTCTGAGCTTGACAGGCTCAGGGAGATGGTAATTTATGAAATGTCGAATGCAGTCAGGCTTGATGTTCCGCTCCTTGTAGAGTGGGGCACTGGCAAAAACTGGCTTGAAGCACATTAGTCCTTTTGATTATTTTTTCTCCTTCATAACTTCGTGAAAAGGAGGGATTAAAACATACATTATGGAAGTAAAAGTTTTGTTTTTCGGTGTTCTGGCTGATGTTGCAGGAACAAGTGTGAGACATTACGGCGATGTGGGGTCAACAGACAGACTCATGATCCGCATTCAGGATGATTTCCCTGAATTTATTCACTACAATTTCAGGACGTCAGTGAACAGGGAAATAGTAAACGGAGATGTTTTGTTAAATGATGGTGATGAAGTTGCTTTCATGCCGCCATTTGCCGGGGGATAAATAAGAAAACGGTTAAATTTATTTTTAAAAATGGCTGAGTATCTGGTTGAAGGTCCGATAGATAATGAATTAATGACTCGTTTACTTGCACCTCCGGCAGGAAACTTCGATGCCGGAGCCACTTCGGTTTTTATTGGACGGGTAAGGGCCGATGAAAACGGAGGGAAGAAGGTGGTTGCCATTGAATATTCTGCATATGATGAAATGGTTAACTCCGAAGCGACAAAGATAATTGATCAGATATTGGCCGGGTTTAATAACGTAAAATCTATCAGTCTTATTCATTCTCGCGGAAGGGTAGGAGCCGGAGAGATATCTCTGTTCGTAATGGTATCAGCGGGTCACCGCAGGCAAGCTATTGAAGCCTGCAGTGAAGCAGTCGAACTGATAAAAGCCAGGCTTCCTGTATGGAAGAATGAGGTATATGATGATAACAGCCATGAATGGAAGCAAAACCTTCCATTATAGCTAAATCAAATCAGCAGATTTACTGTTTCTTATCCCTCTTGTTTTTCTGATCCTCCTTCTCAGCAACAAGAACCGATCCTGCTTTTCCTTTCAGGATTGAGCTATAGAGATTTTTGTCGGTGAGAACCTCAACTGCCTTCTGAACCTGCTCGTCATTCTTTATTGTCTGGGCAATAGCGCCTTCTTCATAGAAATAGCGGCTTATAATTTCATCCTCCAACAAGCCGGTAATTTCTTTCCGGAAAGAGATAAGGTCCTGGTCGAGACTGTGTGAAAGGTCCTTTTCAAGCTCAGTAAAGAGCTCTTTGTGAATATTATAGTATTTTTCCTTTTTTGCATTTGAAACAAGCTCAT
>CAIPJU010000770.1 GCA_903865465.1 uncultured Bacteroidota bacterium | reverse complement strand
CGGGGAGTCATATTGAAACCGGCACAGTAATGAAACTTATTTTTTTAACCAATTTAAGGATTTGTTGTATATTATATGAATACTAAAATTATCTGATATGGAAACTACAAGGACCAGGTATACTGGCGATCTTAGAACTGAAATGACTCATGTGAGATCGGGAAGCGTAATTATTACAGATGCTCCGGTCGACAATAAGGGCAGGGGAGAGTATTTCTCACCAACCGATCTGCTTGCTTCGGCTCTCGGGAGTTGTATATTTACTATCATGGGAATTGCTGCCAGAGAACATGGTTTTTCAATTGAGGGGAGCTCCTGCGCAATCACCAAAATAATGGCTGAGAAACCCAGACGAATAAGCGAAATTAAGATTGAATTTGACCTGACTGCCAATGAATATACAGCTAAGCAGAAGGTAATACTCGAGCATTGTGTTAAGACCTGTCCTGTGGCACTCTCCCTGAATGAATCCGTATTTCAGAATGTATCCCTGAGGTTCAGGTAAAAACTATATCAGGAACTTTGCGCCTTCCGTAGCGATATCCTTATTTACTTTTTTGATGAGTCCCTGCAAAACGTTGCCCGGGCCAACTTCGGTAAATGAAGAAGCCCCTCCGGAAATCATATTAATAATGCTTTGGGTCCATCGTACCGGAGAAGTAAGCTGCGACACAAGGTTTGATTTAATCACTTCAGGATCGACAGAAGGCATGGCATTAACATTCTGGTAGACAGGGCAAACAGGTTTTTTGAAAGAGGTTGCTTTTATTGCATCCTCAAGTTCGATCCGGGCAGGTTCCATAAGAGGTGAGTGAAAGGCTCCGCTGACTGCAAGCTTTAAGGCTCTCTTTGCACCTTTTCCCTTAAGCAGGGTAATGGCAATATCAATTCCCTCATTTGAACCGGAAATTACTATCTGACCAGGACTATTGTAGTTGGCTGGTACAACAATATCTGTTATGGAGGCACAGACCTCTTCAACAATACTATCGTCCAGACCAAGAATAGCAGCCATTGTAGAAGGTGTTTTTTCACATGCTTTCTGCATGGCTGCAGCTCTTTTTGATACCAGGATCAGGGCATCTTCGAACGATAGAGTCTTGTTGGCAACCAGGGCGGAAAATTCGCCAAGTGAATGACCTGCCACCATTTCAGGTTTAAATGAATCTCCCAGAACAGTTGCCAGGATTACTGAATGAAGAAAGATTGCAGGCTGGGTGACTTTTGTCTGTTTCAAATCCTCATCGGTTCCCAAGAACATAAGATCAGTAATCCTGAAGCCAAGAAGTGAGTTAGCTTTTTCGAACATCTCCTTGGCAAGAGGCGAGCCCTCGTAAAGATCTTTTCCCATTCCAATAAACTGAGCTCCCTGTCCGGGGAAAACATATGCCTTCATATTTACTTTTTTTAAATAAGCCAATATATCAATTCAGGGTGCAAAAATAAAAAGATAACCACACCTGCAAACTCTGCTCCTAACTGAATCAGACTTTAGCTTCTAGTGAAGTTTGGTACTTATCAGGTGAATAAATTCTTCGCGTGTATTCAGTTTTTCGAGGAACACACCCGTAAATGCAGAAGTGGTAGTCACCGAATTCTGCTTCTGAACCCCTCTTATCTGCATGCACATATGGCTGGCTTCAATTACTACTGCAACACCCATAGGTTGCAGGCAATCCTGAATACAATCCCTGATTTGCATGGTAAGCCTCTCCTGTACCTGAAGTCTTCTGCTGAAGGCTTCAACAACCCGTGCTATTTTGCTCAGACCCGTGATGTATCCGTTTGGAATGTAAGCGACATGAGCCTTCCCAAAAAAAGGAAGCATATGGTGTTCACACATTGAATAGATGTCAATATCCTTAACAATTACCATTTGCCGGTAGTCTTCCTTGAATTTTGCCGAATTGAGGATGGCACATGCATCCTGCTGGTATCCAAGTGTCAGGTAGCTTAATGATTTAGCGACTCTTGCCGGAGTACTTTTAAGTCCCTCACGATCGGGGTTCTCACCTATTAGTTTAAGAACTCTGTAATAGATTTCCGAGAGCTCTTCAATTGTTGCCGAGTCCCACGATTCTACCTTTGAATAACCGTAATTACTCTTTCCCGATCCGTCGTTTATTTTTTCAATTCTGTCAGCCATAATATTCTATAGTATTATTTTCAGTTTCTTCAATTTTTACGCAATGAAGTTTTGCTCCTTCTTTTTCAATCGGTTCCTTCAGTTCATTCCAGATTGACAAAGCAAGGTTTTCGGTTGTGGCAATCTGGTCTCTCATGAAATCG
>CAIPJU010000769.1 GCA_903865465.1 uncultured Bacteroidota bacterium | reverse complement strand
ATCCCGAAAGACCTCACCCCCGCCTCTCCTGAGAGGAGAGGAGCTTTTGTATTGGTTTTTATTTAATTTATCTTTCGGGATTCGCGTATTGTTACACACTTGCGCCCACACATTTTAAATAGCTTGTTTTGTAGCATAAATGATTTAATGTCAATCCAAAAAAAAGAGTGACTAAAGTGCCTAAAATGCCTAAAGTACTTAAAGTTAGATTAATTAATTTCATTTTTGTAATTCATTTAGTAAAACATTCTTGTCGAAGTTGAATGTGGCTTGGTCGGTGAAAATGCAGCCACGTTCTATTTTTGGGTTTTGGGTCATGTTTTGGGAGCTTACTATGCTTATGGTCCAGTCTTTGTTTTCGATAGTTGTTACTTTTGCATGCCAGGGTTTGAAGACGTATTTAAAATTGGCTTTTAACATCTGTAATGGTTTTGCTTTTGTGATCTTAATTCGTGGATCCAGCACAAAGCTCATGCTTAAGATTCCGCCTCTGATGTAGAGTTTCAATAACTGATCTATGCTTTCCTGAGATATACTCCAGGTACCACATAGCACATGTGCAGGACCTGTCTGTCTTAAGATGTGTAACATCACATCTGTCATTGAAAACCTGCCACTGGAATAGAATTGATAGAACTTACCGTTTTCAATTTCTCCCAGATGTTTATTCAGGATGTCATTGGGTTTACCTACAAAAACAGAAGGAACTTCATCACATACTATTATCTTTGTGGATTCTGTTGCTGCTGTTTTTTTAGTTTTCGTGTTTAATAGCATTGCTGTTAAATTTAGTGTGTCTAGTGTGAAATTGCCTGTCTTTTAATTCTTTTTCGGACTCTTTTATCTGATTCTTCTTTCGAGCTTCGTACTTCTCCATTGCTTTAAGATCTCCACCACTTGCCATCTCAAAAAGTTTTGAGTCCAGGATGAAATCTGCTTTGTCCATACCCTTTTGAAAAGCTTTTGAAATGTTGCTTTTTGGATTATCAAAGTCTTTGATAAACTGGATTTCATCTTTAATATCCACAACATTGATAATCTTTGACAAAGGGTAACATAATGTACCGCATTGGGTAATCTTTTTTAAGAATTCTTCAGTGTATTCCATGTGTTTAGTAGTTGGTTAAAAGTATTATGACACCTTTGTTTGGTAGCTTTTCATTCATTCTTTTAATGGTTGTGCCAAAAGTGATGATATCATCAAAAAGAAAACAATCTTCGGGTGCTACAGAAGTCATTTTTATCCTGCTTCCTATCTTTTCAAAAGGAGCAAAGATTTCTACAGGATAAATTTTGGCAACTTCATTCATTAGTTCGGTAACAAAGTGGAAATTGTTAATCTCGTTTCTGTCACCTTTTGGAGCAATTGCTATTTTTTTGATGTAATTATCCTGAAGATATTTTGCTAAAGGATATACAAATGGTAATATGTTTCTGATATCTGATTTTAATTTCTCCAGTTCCATCTCAATATTCCTATAAAGGCAGAAAAAAGGAATGTCTTTACAAAACAGTGTCTTGTAACAATTGGAAAATCTGAAGAAATTAAATTTGTCTGAAGGATCTATAGGCTCCAGGTTTAAAGGTTTGTCTTTGTCTTTTTCAAATTTGTCCAGTGATTTATTAAAAAGCTCTGAATTTTCAAACTGTATCTTATCAATATCAAAGCCAATATCTGAGAAGTCAACATCTTTAAAATTGGCAATTAATAAATCAAGGTCAAATTCCCCTACATGTGAGTTGCTGATCAGGTTGTATTCTTTTACTTCTTTTAAAGAGAGTGTCCGGCTTGGGTATCTTACATCGATCTCTTCATCACCGCGACCTGCAAGGATTAAGGCTTCAATTCGCTGATTGCCTCCTATTATTTTTAGGTCGGTGTTGACTGCAGGTATCTCAACCAAATTGAATTTATCCAGACTTTCAGAAAGTTGTTTCTTCTTTTCTTCTGTGATCTTACGTGGATTAAATTCAAGTTGGAGGAGTTGGTTTACTTTGAATTGCTTGGTAGACCAGTGTAGTTGATTCATAAATTTCTAGATTTTGTTTTTTTCTTTATCTTCTTTTTCTTGATAAAAAGAAGCAAAAATCAAGACTTAATCTCATTTACTTCAAAACTACATATTTCAAACTTTTCTCGCAATCCAAGCCATCCCGAAAGACCTCACCCCCGCCTCTCCTGAGAGGAGAGGAGCTTTTGTAATGGATCTATTAAATTTTTCTTTCGGGACTCGTGGATTGCTACACACTTGCGCCCACACATTTAAATAGCTTGTTTTGTAGCATAAATGAGCTGATGTCAATCCTAAAACACCTCACCCCAGCCCTCTCCTGAGAGGAGAGGGAGTAAACCCCCAACCCCTCCCTTCGACTATGCTCAGGGACCTTTGGCTATAATTTAGTGGTTTGTAGGTTTTATGGTTTCTAATTTTGCGAGTAATTGAAATTTTAATAGTTCGTCGTTGGCTTTTTTTTGTACTAAGGCTTCTAGTTTCTTACCTGATGCTGCAGTTATCTTTTTTTCATATTTGCTTAACCTGCTTCTTACGTTGCTTAATTGTGTTTGAAGGTCCAGATCAGGAATAGTGTCAACATTAAGATTGGGTTCTTCATGTGCTTCCGGGATGCTATCTGGCTTCCATTCAAGGATGGTGTCATCAGGTTTGATTCCTGTTTCTTTCCAGGATAATTTTTGCTGATGTAGATAATCAACAATCTTCGTAAAATTATCTATCTCCTGTAGCAATGCCTTTCTTTTGGCAACAATTTCGGTAGTATTGACATCACCTAAGGCTACCATCTCTTTATGTGTTACAGCTCTTGCATTGTAGCAGGTTTTCTGAAATTCTACAATCTGATCATAGAATACTTTTTCGGCAGAATCAGTCGGGCCAAAGTCAAATTCATTGATGTCGTCATGGTTCAAGTCTTTATTAATGTCATATACTGGTACCTGAATAATTTCTTCAACTTTAGGTTTACTTGACTCAATTTTCTTAGTACAAATACTTTCATCGGTCAAACCAGATAATTTAAAAAGCTGATAAGTTAGATGACTCCTGTTTTCGGGTGTATCTTTATTCCTGATATGTTTTATCATGGTTCTCATATTAGGAGAGAACTGCTCTAATAATGCTACTCCAGCATTAAAATCTCTGTCACCATCAAACCAGTTTTGGACTTCTTTATTGATGGATTTCTCTGTTATTTGCATGTTGCTTGATTTAATTATTAAATAAAGCACAAAGTACGGGATTGGCAATTGCCAAAAAAAGGACACAACTCAATTAATAATTAAGAATTAAGAATTAAGAATT
>CAIPJU010000768.1 GCA_903865465.1 uncultured Bacteroidota bacterium | reverse complement strand
GATCAGAATCTTCCGAAAATTGAATATTTATCAGTGTTGCAAAAAATTGACGAATAAAGAAAAAGATCCGGATTGTTTGTCTCTATCTTTCTTTCGAGGTGAAGGACCGGCAGATTATTCCTGAGATCCAGAAGCCGACATATCTTTTGAGAAGCGGGTATCGCCTTTATCCTCTGCTCCCCTCCTTTTACCTCAATATGATAATTGTCCCGCAATATTCCGAAAAGAGACTTGTTTTCGAACTGACGCGAAGTTATCCTGGGCAGGTTAATGTTTGTAATATAACTTATATCATAAAATACCGGGCCATCATCAAGTAACCTTAACCGCTCCATATATATACAACCCGACTCTCTTTCAAGCTCCGAAAGCGGGAACATGAACTCTTCAGGCCAGACTGCTATTACTGGCCTGACAATGATCCTGGTCTTCAGATTCCGGTTTCCAACTGCCGAAGTAGTTCCCGAGATAGAAAGGATACCAATCTCAAGCGGGATAGAATGGACAATGCTCCCCTTTCCCTGGTGCTTCCTGATATAGCCTTCATTGGCAAGGGCGCTCAATGATTGTCGTACTGTGGGCCTGGTCATTCCATAAAGATGACACAATTCATTTTCGGAAGGAAGAAGATCACCTTCCCTGTACACTCCTTCAAGAATGTGCTTCCTTAAAACCTCATATAATTTTCTGTATTGCGGTATTGATCCTGAACCTGCCATATTCGGTAATTAAACAGTCGCTCTTTGAAAAAATAAAACTTAGTTGTAAATATAATGCATTTTACTTGTAAATACAAGTTATATATTTTATTTTTGTACTTGCTGATTTTTAATTTTATAGTAATTTTTTTATTCTTCATCAATTAACATATAGTAACAAGTTGCAGACCATCTTTTACCGGACTATCCTCAGAATTCTCACTCCTTTATTTCATTGGAAGTTCCTTTCAGGGCTGCGGTAAATCAAATGATCAAATAATCTGACACTATCAATAATTAATAAAAAAATGGCCACAACTGTAATTATGCCAAAACAGGGACAGTCTGTCGAAACCTGTATAATCACTAAATGGTTCAAACAGACAGGCGATAATGTTTCAGTCGGTGATATACTATACTCTTATGAGACCGACAAGGCTGCTTTTGACCATGAATCAACGGCAGAGGGAGTCCTTCTGGAGATCTTATTCCCTGAAGGTTCCGAAGTCCCGGTACTTGCAAATGTGGCCTATATAGGTAACAAGGGCGAAAAACTAACTTTTGAACTCCCGGAGAAAAACATACCCGCAACTGCAATGCCGGAAACAATTTCACCACCCCTGTCAGAAAAGAAAATAACTCTTGCATCGGCAATTGAACAATCCTCCAAAAGTGAAGTAGAAGCTAAAATCGTAAGAATCTCACCCCGGGCAAAACGAATGGCTAAGGAAAAGGGGATTGATATTAGTATTCTGACAGGAACAGGGCCTAACGGAAGGATCATTGCAGCCGATATTGATACAGCCTCTCCTGCAAAACATGAAAATGATGTAACATATAAGAGACCTGTTCCGAATATCACATCAGGAGGTGATTATACCGACCAGCCTCTCAGTAATGTCAGAAAGATTATCTCAAAGGCCATGCTGGCCTCCCTGCAGAACTCGGCACAGCTTACTCATCATATGAGCGCCGATGTCCGCAGGCTTCTTAATGCCAGGGAAAAGGTCAAAAAAGAAGTTGCAGAAAACAGCACCCGGCAGGATTTAACACTGAACGACATGATTTGCTGGTGTGTAATCAGGGCTCTCGAGAAATTCCCTGAAGCTAACAGTCACTTTCTCGGAGAGCAGATAAGAACCTTCAAAACAGTTCACCTGGGACTTGCTGTTGATACTCCCCGCGGATTAATGGTCCCGGCTGTCAGAAACGCAGGCGACATGCACCTTAACGCCTTGTCGAAGGCACTGAAGTCAGCAGCCGCCTCATGCAAAAAGGGCAGCATCACTCCCGAACTTCTGCAGAGCGATGCCGCTACCTTTACTGTATCTAATCTGGGAAATTATGGCGTAGAGATATTCACACCTGTTCTGAACCTGCCACAGGTTTGCATACTTGGGGTATGCACAATAATAAACCGCCCTGCCAGCCTTGGAAGTAATATTTTCGGATTTGTTCCTTATATCGGACTCTCGCTAACATATGATCACCGGGCAATTGACGGAGGACCGGCTACATTATTCCTCAGGGAAATAAAAACCGAGATCGAAAATTTCAATTTGATTTAGAAAAACAGGGAAATAAATATTAATGAAGCTTAATAATTTAAGATATGCCTAAAAGTCAGAACATCAATCCAAAGATTGTTAGAAAGCCTAAATTCATCGAGTTTGGCAAAATTCCTGTCAACCAGTACAATAAATCAATCGAAGAGGAGAAGAAAAACTTCACTGACGATGAATTTATCAGGATTTATCATGATATGGTTGTCATAAGGGAGTTTGAAACAATGCTGAATCTTATCAAGACGACAAATGAGTATAGCGGCATCCCATATAATCATCCGGGTCCGGCCCACCTCTCAATTGGACAGGAGGCATCGGCTGTTGGAATGGCTTATACCCTTGATGTTGACGATTACATATTCGGATCCCATCGCAGTCATGGCGAAATTCTGGCAAAAGGACTTTCCGCAATTCACAGTCTTGATGAAACTGTTCTTTACTCCATAATGAAAAACTTTTTTGGTGGAAGCACACTTAAGGTTGTAGAAAATGGTTTCGGAGGAACGGACATAAAAACTCTTGCTATTGACTTTCTTCTTTATGGGGCTCTTGCTGAGATATTTGCACGCGAGAACGGTTTTAATAAAGGTCTTGGTGGATCGATGCATGCCTTCTTCACTCCTTTTGGAATATACCCAAATAATGCAATTGTAGGAGGTTCAGGCGATATTTCCGTCGGTGCAGCCCTTTACAAAAAGATAAACCGTAAAAAAGGAATAGTAGTTTGTAATATCGGTGACGCATCAATGGGTTGCGGCCCGGTATGGGAAGGAATAACCTTTGCCACCATGGACCAGTATAAAACTCTATGGGACGGAGACTACAGGGGTGGCTTACCTCTGATATTCAACTTTATGAACAACCTGTACGGAATGGGCGGACAGACTATGGGTGAGACGATGGGCTATGATATTCTTGCCCGTGTCGGAGCCGGAGTCAATCCCGAAATGATGCATTCCGAACGGATCGACGGATATAATCCTCTTGCTGTAATTGATGCATTTAGGCGTAAGAGAAAGGTTATCGATGAAAAAAGAGGACCTGTGCTTCTCGATACTCTGACATACAGGATCAGCGGCCACTCCCCTTCCGATGCGTCATCCTACCGGTCAAAAGAGGAAATAGAGGCCTGGCAGAAAGAAGATTCAATTCTATCATATGGAAATGAACTTACGCGATCAGGAATCGCATCACAGCTTAAACTCGATGAGATTGGAAATAATACAAGGGAACTCCTGAAGAGAATTTTGAAACTCAGCATTGATGATAAGATATCGCCAAGGATTGACCTGATAAAAGATCCCGATGCCATTGGGAAGATGATGTTTTCCAACTCCTCTACTGACAGGATGGAAGAGGGAGTCCCAGAGGTTTTGATGGCTATGGAAGAAAATCCTCGTGTAAAATCACTTAAAACCAAAGAAAGATATTACAAAGACAAGGAGGGAAAACCAGTTTCGAAGGCCCGGCTGTTTCAGTTCCGCGATGCTGTTTTTGAGGCAGTTATCGATCGTTTTTATAAAGACCCCACGTTAGCAGCCTGGGGTGAGGAGAACCGCGACTGGGGAGGAGCCTTTGCAGTCTATCGCGGGCTGACAGAAGCAATCCCATATCACCGGCTCTTTAACTCGCCTATCTCCGAAGGGGCAATTGTAGGTACAGCTATTGGTTACGGGATGTGCGGAGGAAGAGTCATAGCCGAAATTATGTATTGCGACTTCCTTGGCAGATCGGGAGATGAAGTATTTAACCAGCTCCCAAAATGGCAGGCAATGAGCGGAAACATAATAAAAATGCCTGTAGTGATAAGAGTATCGGTTGGTTCTAAATACGGAGCACAACATTCCCAGGACTGGTCAGCCCTTACGGCTCATATTCCCGGCTTGAAAGTTGTATTTCCTGCAACACCTTATGACGCCAAGGGTCTTATGAATTCAGCGCTGCAAGGCACCGATCCGGTTATTTTCTTTGAAAGCCAGCGTATTTACGATATTGGCGAGATGTTTCATGAGGAGGGTGTTCCGGAAGCTTATTATGAAATTCCATTCGGGGAACCTGACATAAAAAGAAAAGGTTCAGATATAACCATCCTTTCAATAGGGGCAACATTATATCCTGTTCTGAAAGCCGCGGATCAGCTTCAGGAAACCTGGGGTATGAAAGCGGAGGTTATAGATGCCCGTTCAATGGTTCCATTCAATTATGAGCCTGTAATTGAATCAGTTAAAAAAACCGGTCGTCTGCTTCTTGCAAGTGATGCATCATCAAGAGGCTCCTTCCTTAAGGAGATGGCACAGACAATTACAGAATTAGCATTCGATTATCTCGATGCCCCGCCTGTGGTGGTTGGTTCAAGGAACTGGATAACTCCGGCTTATGAGATGGAGGAGTATTTCTTTCCGCAGCCGGGATGGATCCTTGATGCCATTAACGAACGTATATTTCCTCTAAAAGGACATAAGAAAACATCTGATTTCTCATACGGAAAATCAATAGCTTTAAATAAGGATGGCATTTAATTATTGAAAATCCGCTTATCTTTGCAATTCAGATCAAAGCATTGAAAGGATTTGCCAG
>CAIPJU010000767.1 GCA_903865465.1 uncultured Bacteroidota bacterium | reverse complement strand
CATTCAGAAGATCATTAAAGAAGGTGTAAGAAAATTCTCTCTCTTCCCTGTGTTTCCTGTAAGTATCACGGATGTATTTTATTGTCTCTTTGGTGTTCTCTGGTGTAATACGCACATTCATTGTTTCTATCTCTTCTGGGTTATTTGACATTACCAATGGTTCAATCGGAAAGTGAAGTGAGCGGAAATGAAAGTCTTTAACTACTCCAACAATTACTTTATCTCCAATCCGCTGCCCGACAGGATCTTTGAATCCGAGCAGTTTTTTTGCAGTCTGATTTATAACTATTGGAATCGAAACTTCAGATTCCTTGCCATCTTTTTCGTTTTTGCCTGCTTTTTCATTCTCCTTCCAGTAAGCCGAATAATCCATTTGCAGAAACTGACCTTCGGTAACCTCCAGTTTATAAGTCCTTGCAAAATCTTCGTCAACAAAGTAATAATTAACCTGCAGAGTATCAGTGCGACCAAGGTGACTCAATGAAAGGCCTCCATTGAAACCAACATCTATTGGTGCATAGGTGCTTGCTGAAACACTCAGTACATGGGGGTTTCTCAATAATTCCTGTTTAAAGTCCCGGCTGTCGTACCATAAACCTGTAGGGATGACCACAATATTTCTATTATCTATTCCTAGATCTTTATTGTGAATATAATTTAATTGCTTAATAAACAGTAAAGTGCATATTAAAAAGAAAATTGCCAGGGTAAATTGGAATGTCACAAGAACTCTGATAAAGTTACTCCTTGAACCTGAGATGGAGCCTCCTCTGAAAATTCCAATCGGGTTGAAGGAGGAGAGGTAAATGGAGGGATAGATCCCGGCAATTATACCGGTCAGGAGGGTAAGCAGACCAAGGTTAATTAATAAACCGGGAGAAAATCTGAATTTAAGATCCTGAGCCAGAACCATATTAAACCAGGGAAGTATAAACCAGACAACAAACAGGGCAATGACCATAGCTGCAAAAGTCTGAAAGACAGATTCAGTAAGAAACTGGATGAAGATGCTGGTCCTGCTTCCTCCTGCCACTTTCCTGATACTTATTTCAACTGAACGCTCCGACGCCCTGGCTATGGAAAGTGCCGAGAAATTTATTGAAGCCATCAGCATTATAAGCAGTGCAAGTGCTGAAAAAATCCAAACATACCGGTAACTGCCATGATGCTTATCATAAAAGTCGTTCTGATAATCTGAAAAAAGATGGATATCTGCCAGGGGCTGAAACATCAGTTTGTCAGTGATTTTTGAATATCTGCTGATCTGATTTGATATAGCAGAAAGAAACTGATCATCGATCTGTGCATCTTTCCCAAGCTTGATGTACACCCGAACAAATCCTTTATCGCCCCAGTTATTTGAATAGTCGAGAATCTGACTGTTTTTTTCTGAGAGCATGTAGCCGAAATCGATATGACTCTGTTCAGGTATTCTGATCACTCCGCCCACTGTATAAACCTCCCTGGAAAACTTATCACTGATAAGTACTTTCCCCAGGGCTGGTTTATTCCCGAATATTCTTTTTGCCGTTTGTTCCGACAGGATAATGTTATCCGGTTTATCAAAAGCACTTTGAGGTGAACCTTCAAGAAAACGAAAACCAGCAAAAATCTTTAGAAAATCTTCGTTAGTCCAGCATCTTCTGGCTTCGATTTTTTCACCCCCTGCTTCAGCATGCAGGGGCGAATCCTCTGAGTCATAGCTGATGTATGTGGCATATTCGATCTGGGGATAATCCATTTTCAAGGTTTTGGGCAGAGGCCGGTAGCACATTGGAGATTTCAATATCCGGTCCCCCTCCCTTGAAAGGGTCAGCACCCTGTAGATGCGCTGATAACCTGGATGGAACTTTTCAAAGCTCAGTTCATTATATACCCAGAGGTAAATAAGTAAGCCGGCAGCTATGCTGAATATAAATCCCGTGAAGGTGATGATGGAATAAACAGGTTTCCGTGTTAGGTCCCTTACGAAAATTTTGAATAGGTTGCTCATCTGATATATTCAAGGTTTAAGGTTCAAGGTTTAAAGTTCAAGGTTTAAGGTTCAGGGTTTAAGGTTGAGTCCTGCCAATACCTAAATAAAGTTGACCTTTATTCTTTTATTAAACTCATCATTTTACAATCACTACAATCATATCAGTAGGTTTTAATCCGGATGTCATTGAAATCTGTTTCTGCTTCTT